>NZ_PSRT01000091.1 GCF_004212635.1 Bradyrhizobium genosp. SA-3
CGCCGCGGCTGCGCGGGCGATCGACATCGGTGCGCGCACCTATGGCTCGGTCAAGTCGATCCTCGCCAACAACCTCGATCGGCGTCCCGCTCATCAGCGCTCCGCGGACGATGCGCCGATCCTGCATGCCAACATCCGCGGACCGCGCTACTACAATTAGGAGACCATCCCTTGCTCACTCATCCGACCCTCGATCGCCTCAACGCCCTCGGCCTCCACGGAATGGCCAAGGCCTTCGCCGACATCGAAGCCACCGGCGAGGCCGCAAGCCTCGGTCACGCCGAATGGCTTGCGCTGCTGCTCGAACGTGAAGCCTCGCTGCGCCACGACAAGCGGCTCGCCACCCGCCTGCGCTACGCGAAGCTGCGTCAGCAGGCGTGCGTCGAGGACATTGACTACCGCACCCCGCGCGGCCTCGACCGCCCGTTGTTCGCCAAGCTTGTCGAGGGCCGCTGGATCGACGACCATGCCAACCTGTTGATCTGCGGCCCGGCCGGGGTCGGCAAGAGCTGGCTCGCCTCGGCGCTCGGTCATAAGGCCTGCCGTGACAATCGCTCCGTGCTCTATCAACGTGTTCCGCGGCTGTTCGATGACCTCGCTCTCGCGCGCGGCGACGGCCGCCATCCGCGCCTATTGCGCGGGCTGGGCCGTGTCGATCTGCTGATCCTCGATGACTGGGGACTTGAGCCGCTTGACGCCGGTGCCCGTCACGACCTCCTGGAAATCCTCGAAGATCGCTACGGTCACCGTTCCACCATCGTCACCAGCCAGCTCCCCGTGGACCAGTGGCATGTGCTCATTGGAGATCCCACCTATGCCGACGCCGTACTCGATCGCCTCGTCCACAACGCCCATCGGCTCGACCTCACCGGCGAGAGCCTGCGCCGAACCCGGCAGTCCGCCCGAAAGGCCTGAGACCGTGACGCTGTGGACATGCCGCTGCGCTTGGACAACGCCAAGGCGTTGCCCACATGCCCACAGCAACCGCAACAGAAACACAACAGGTTCAAGCCGCGATTCCAGTTGACCGCGCGGCTGGCCTAATGCCGGAGAACCTAGGCAGCCAGAACGCCTCGTCCCCGGGCGAGATCAAATCGGAAAGGTGGGCGACATCGTCTCGGAATCCCCGGGCGACTTCATATCGGTACACCCGGGCGACTACGTCGGAATCCGCATAACCAACGCAGGAGCGGCTTAAGCATCGAGCCCCAGTCCGGCGGTGGTGCGTTATCTCAACGGCGGGCGGTGGAGCCTTTTCGGCCGAGGGCGTGGAAACGAAGAGCGGCAGGCGCTCGAACGCCCAACTTCGCGGCGGCCCTCTCACGTGCCAAGGCAATCGGTGCCGTGCTGGTCTTTTGCCACTGCTGGCAAACCGAGCGACTTGGGTGGTCTGCAGCAACACTCGTCAGCTGATCGACAGGTGTGCCCGCTAAGGGCAAGACGCTGCCACGTCCTCCGGACTTATATGGTCAACGAAATGGCAGAAAGCTCGCAGCAGTATCGATCTATTTGCCGCGGTTGGGCTCGTGTGAACCTGTGCCGACTAGAGCCGGACGGCAGCCGCAGCGCACGTGCACAGGCTCTCGCATGATCATTGCGCTGCGCAAACCACCTGCTTCGCGACCTTGAGAAGCGGCGGGCGTACTCTTTAGTTCTGACGATGGAGAAATTGATGGACACAGGACAGGCACAGCGGAGCGCAGGTTCCTCCGGGGACACTTTTGAAGAGGGGGAGCAGGAAAGCTACCTCGGCGGCTTCAACCGAGCCGTGGCGGATTGGGTCGAAGCCTTGACAGGGTATCGGACCCCCGCCTCCTTGCGCGGGCGGATCCTGGAAAACTGGGCTGCCGAAGAGGGGCAGGGCGAAGCCGAGAATCGGCGACAGGGGCGCTCGCGAATTAGGGCTGCGGACAACACGCGCTCGCATTCATTAGATTTGTCATCCCTCTCGCTGACCGCTTTGCCCGCCGCCCTGCCGCCGAGGCTGCTGGGACTCCGCGCCATGCACAACGAGCTAAGCAGCCTGCCCGCTAGCCTCCCACCCGGTCTCAACCAACTTTTTATTAGCCACAATCAGTTGACCAGTTTGCCGGACGCTCTTCCGGCGAGCCTCTCTCACCTCGATGTGAGCGATAACAGGTTGACCACTCTACCAGACAACCTCCCGGCGGGGCTGGGGATCCTGAACGCAAACAACAACCGACTCAGTCGCCTGCCCGACGCTCTCCCGAGTAGCCTCACCTCGCTCGCGGTTGGTGGCAATCAGCTGACCGAGCTTCCCGAGTCCCTCCCATCGGATCTCATTGAACTCGATGTCAGCAGCAATCAATTGACCAACCTCCCCGAACCCCTTCCGAGCTGGCTTCAATCGCTCAATCTCAGCGGCAACCGGCTGACCAGCCTGCCCGAGGATCTCTTATCGAGGAGTTTTAACTATCCTCATTTGGAGAACCTCGAGTTCGGCGATAACCCATTCCCGGACGAGGTCCGCGCTCACCTCGCGGCACCGCATCTTGAGCAGCTGCCTCTGTACGAGGCTGCCGCGCACTGGCTCGGGGACGATCCGGCGGCACTGGCCAAATGGCAGCACTTTGCGGATGAGCCAGGCGCCCAAGTCTACGCCCGGTTCCTAGAAAGGCTACGAGGGACGGTCAACTATGGCAATGACGAGTTTCGGCGGGCCGTGGCTGATGATCTGCGGCAGGCGGCGACCAATCCGAGATTGCGCGAGCAGTTTTTCACACAGGCTTCCGAGGCCAACGCGAGCTGCGAGGATCGTGTTACTCTGCACTGGAACGGTATGCAGACCGCGCGCCTTAATGCTGACGTCGAGGATGGGTTGTATGATGATAGGCTTGGCGAACTGATCCAGCGCGGCCGCGTTGCGTTCCGCCTGGAGGCGCTGGACGGGATCGCGCGCGACAGGGTCAACTCGCTCCTCAGCGTCGACCCGGACATAGACGACGTCGAAGTCTACTTGGCCTATCAACATTTGCTGCGCGAGCCGCTGGAGCTCAGTCACATCGCCCCTGACATGCGCTTCCTGACGGTCTCTCACGTAACCCCGGATGACGCTGCGCAGGCGCTGGACCTGGTTCGGGAGCAGGAAGCGAACCAATTCACCGACTACATGGCAACCCGCTGGCAACCCTGGGAGACGGTGCTGAGGCGCATCGCTCCGGACGAATATGAAGCGATGCAAGACCGGCTCGTTGAAGCCATGGGCGAGGAGTTTCAAACCCGCTTGGATCAGCGACTGGTCGAGCATGGTCTTCTAGGCGATCCGGATGCCGAGCGGGTGCTCGGAGCCCAAGTCCGAAACGAGATCGCTGGCGAGATCAAAGGCGAGGTCATGCACCGTGTGCTCGCAGAGCGTGGCCTCGAACTATGAGGCTCCCAAACCGCCGCAGAGATATTTATCATTGCTCTGCAGCGGTATCTAAAGATCGATCGTGAAGCCTCGCCCATCGCTGCCAAGGTGCTTTTGCACCTTGGAAAGTGCGCTGCCGTCGATCAGGGCCTTTTGGCCTTGCCGAGCGACGAAAATTCCCGCGCCCGAGGCGAGGACGTATCTGCGTCCGATGGAAAGCCGCTTCAGGACGAGAGCTCCGTCGGTCGAAAAAGTTGTTGAGCAGACCAAGGCGCGCGGCGGTGAAATCATCAGTTCCGAAGGCGCTGCCGCAGCCAACCAGCTCGGTTTGACGAGGCAGCTAACCGTTCGGCAGGTCTATTTGACTTCGGTCCTTCCCGCGAGCTCCATCTTGGCAAGCAAGTTGTGGAGTTCAAGCATGCACCGCGTTGGCAGCTTACGATGGCAAACCGTCGTGCAGGTGAGGTCGTGCGCGCGCTTGATCGGGTCGGTCCCGAGACTGCACGATAAGCCTTGCGGTCCCTCAGTCAAAGACTGAGCCCAATTGAAGTGACCGAATTGAAGTCTGCCGGATCTTCATTGCCGGCTTGGCTTGTCAGGCCCGTAAGCGAACTGCGCGCTGGATAAACTTTAAACCTATCCGATTCCGAGCGCCGAGAGGCGCTCAGCGTTACTGCTGCGAACTCAGGACGGCCTGCACATCTTCTCGAAAAACAACGTTTGGATCGTTTGATGCCTGAACGCGCTTGTTCCTCGCCACTGGGCGAGCATCTCGTCTTCAAGGGCGGAACGTCCCTTTCGAAGGCTCAACGCGCAATTCGCCGTTTCCTGGAAGACGTGGATCTCACATACGGCATTCGAGCGATAGCTCCGGACTGGTGAAACACAAGCGAGGACAATTCGATCACTCAGAACCGCAGTCAAAGCAAAAAGTGGAACTCCAAGACACGAGAACGCCTCCCGGTCTGCGGCAAGGAAAAAAGTGTCGTCGGTCATCAGTGAGCGCCTGCAAGATGACAAGCTCAGCGCCAAAGTTGATGCCAAGGGCGACATGCTCGTCACGTATGATTCATTGGAGACTGGTAGCGGCTATGTGAGCCCCGCCGTGATACTTGAATTCGGCGCACGATCGACAGGCGATCCATTGTTATATCGGTCGACGAATTTCGTCAGCTCGAACAGGGCGCCGGCGAAGAGGTGCGGCAAAATTGGAGCGACCCGTCCTGTCCTCAGGCGGGTGCCGATGCGAGGCCGGTCTCGCGCGCAGCAATATCCTGATCTCGTCAGCTTTTCGAAAGGTTGCGGCTACAACAATCGAGAATCTGATTCTTGCTGAACGAGCTGCTATCTGGCCGTAATCCAGGCCGTACGGATTGCTGCAGGGTCTATACAAACATAAGGAGAGCAGGATGGATCCGGTTGACCCATTCTTCGATTCAGGAGCCTGGATGCGGGAGTACGCCGCCCTGCAGGGGCGGGCTGGGCAGCGAGCGGGCAGCCCAAGCGAGCAGGGTGACTTTGAACGGCGGCTGCAGGATTTGAATCTCGATCCGTCTGATGAAAGGACGTCAACTTCGCCTGATCGGGCTCCCGCAGGAGGTGGTCGAGCAGTCCGGCGGGACGATTTCGGCGGTTCGATGCGGGTGCCGCCGCACTCCGCTTTTAGGGAGAGTGCGCTAGGCGGCTCGCGCCGGAGCGTAGACATTCCCAGCTTTCAGCTTCCCGCTTCGGCGCAAGTGCCGCAGTCCAGTTTGCGAGATGATCTGTTCAGCAGCGCACGCTACAGCTTTCCGGACGCAGAGTCTGCCGCGTCGGCCAAGAGCGGAAAAAGCCGCGGATTATGGTCACGCTTCAAGTCGGGGATCGGCAAGGCCTTTGGCGGGAGCGGCAGCGAAAAGTCGTCGCGCGACGCGGGACAATCTGACGTCTTTTCGACGAATTTACGAATTGATTACGCCAGGCAGCCGGGCCGGACGCGCGGGGTCTCTGCGGAGGATGAGGCGCTCATTAAAGACTTCAGAAACAAGGCGGCGGGTAACCTCAGCGACGGCACCATCAAAAATGCGGCAACCGATCTGCGCCATTTGAGCGCGCGCCTGAGCGAGGCGGGCAGGCCGTCAATTGCCGATCGAATTCAGCGGGAACTGGAAAACGCGCAGTTGGAAAATCCGGAGGTGGAAAACCACCAGCTGGAAGCTGAGCTCGATGAGGACGTCGACACTTACGCAAAGGACCGCGGCAGGCGCATCAAGGCGGCCCTGAAGAAGCTTCGTGAAGTTGGTGCCGGAAACACCCTGGCAGCCGATGTCCGCCGACTGGCTCCTCACGGCGCGGACGCAACCCTCATCGGCATGTGGGCGGCGGCGGAAAAGGCGACAGGCAGGATCGACGCGAAGACGATCGACAGGCAGGCTCGCCGCATGTCGAGGCTGAGTGAGTGGCTGCAGACGCATGACAGGCCACCGATCGCCGGCCGACTGTCCACCCCTGGGCTCGCTCAGGATGTCGAGGAGTACAGGCACGAAACCGACGACAGCAAGATCAACGCTGATCTGGTCAAGCTTGGCCAATACGAGCAAATCCTGGAGGCGAACAGGGCGCTTGGATTGCGGTCTCCTGGGGATCCGGGTCAGCCTTCTGTGGAAGCTGCTCGGCAGGCCCACTCGCCACAGGCGCTTCCCGCAACGCCAGCCACGCCGAGCGCGGGAGCTTGGGAATGGTTTGGAGAGCAAATGCACGGATCTGGCTCATCGATGCCGGCGCCGCAAAGCGGATGGCAGGCCGGCTCGTCCCAGCTGCTTCCCGCAACGCCGGCGACGCCGAGCGCGGGAGCCTGGGATTGGCTCGGCGAGCAAATCCACGGACCCGCCTCATCAGTGCCGACGCCGCACTGGGGCGCGCAGGCTCATCTACCGCTCGAGCTTCCTGCCACTCCAGCCACCTCGAGCCAGGGAGCCTGGACCTGGCTTGGGCCACAGATGCAAGAACCCGCATCGCCATCATCCGTGAGGCCCCGATCGTCAAACATCTACGCCGGTCTCGACTCCTTCGTTGATCTGGATCCACCCACACCCCACGACTTGCGTGACGATGCGCGCTCTGCGCCGGCACCTGAATTCGCAGCCGCCTCGTCGTTCGCAGGACCGCCGGGTGCGGCTCCGGAGCTGCGGGATATTGGAGCGATCGTTGGCGCCAACTGGCGCCACGGCTCCCAGGCGGCTTCAGACGTGTTGATCGATGTATTGGGCAACATCAATCTGCTGCCAAACCAGTTCGGGCCAAGTCAGTTTGCGATCAATGGGGAGCGCTATTCGGCGACTTTTGGACCGGGAGGCCGCAGGGATATTCGCCTGATCCATCACCCGCGCGTTGGCGGGATAAACGAAGCTGGCCCATCCCAGCCCCTCCATCGTCCCCCACAGATCGTCAGGGCCGCACGAGCGGACGAAGGTGCAGTCGATCTTGGGTATTTGATTCGGGGCGGATGGGAGCACCGGGAGCGATTCCTGCCGCCTTACCTTGTCCGCGTCCTGGAAGGCCAGCGCATCATGCCCGAAGTCGCGCCCGACCTATTTCGAGATCCGCGGAGTGCCTTACAGGGGCGAGTTGGTGGAAAGCGAAGGACGCCAGCGCGTTCGCGTCTATCCCGAACGTCGGTGAAGAAGCAAGTTGGCTGCAATTCCAAATGCTCGGCGGGCAGCTCGCGCGAGGCGTTCTATCACGCGGCGCTTGACCGGCCATGCACCCAATCGATGCAGATCGCTGAGGTGGGGCGTGAATACACGCCTGATATTGACGGCGGTGTTGGCTCGGTCAGTTTATCGGGCGGGGACGTCCCCAAGACACGTACCCACACTTGAACAACACGGCACTCACGTGGTGCCGTCACGTTTACTGACCACAGGGAGGCAAGAGCGCGCCTGTTCTCAGAATTCCGCCAACCATCGTTGCGAACGGGCTGATCCGGATCATTTAAGAGGCTAAGTCCGGACCCAGCTCGCCAAAGCCACGAATCCCAACAGAAACCAAATCACAAGAGCAAGCGGCCACAACGAAGAGGGAGCCTTTTCAGGTTGCGGTTCTGAGTCTTGATGGTCGGTCCAGGCTTTCCATGATCGCCAAGTCTGAGGCGACATCGGTTCGTCAAAGTCACGAAGGCTAGTTTCGTCCACGGCCATCTCCCACCACAACCTCTACTAGATCAATCAATGGTAGAAGAGCCTGCCAATGAGAGAACTCGCATCTACTCGGTACAAGCAACCAACCCCGGCGCCGTGTGGGGCGGATCGGCCCTCGCCAAGAAATGGGGCGCCACCAGACGGTTGGCCTCAATGATGGGCTCGGGCAGGGCGATAAAATCGCAGTATTCCCGACGAAGGTGAAAGGCGCCGCGGCCGTGTTCGGTTGTGGGTTTTTCTGAACCGCATATTGAGCAATCGCCCTGTCGATAAGATCCTGATCTTCAGTAGATAGATGGGGATAGGGGCCACCACCGCCGACGGGAGCGGGATCGGCCTGCCTTGGCTTGGCCGAGTGCTGCTCAAAGCCATCTTGCCCGGCTTGGCTGGTCTGCGGCTCTCCGAGACGGCGTGCTGCACCTGCGACCAAGCTGGTGCATGAAATGGGTCAAAATCTTGCGGGTCCACGCTCACCTCACCTCCAGGATCACCTGAACAGGTCTCCGTAGTCGGGCAAGCTTTCGAGAACCTGACCTGGCCATGGTTCCGAACGGGAATTATTCGCGCTGGCCAACCTCGAAATGACGGCGCTCGGACCAGCCTCTCCTCAACAATCCTCAGAGTGCCGCCAGGTTGTATCGCGGAGAAGGGCTCCGGGGCGCCTACCAGGATTGGTGGCCGCCCTGATCAACTACCTTCGTCTAAGCTGCCTGCAGATCTAGGGGAGACTCGATGGCCAAACGCGCACGCATTCGTTGCACCAACAAGACGGGCAGAACGAACCCTCACGAAAGAATCTCACATATCGGCGGACTAAACCCCGACGGAACGCCGTGGAAGCGATCCATCGATCAGGCTATCAAAGATATCGAGAGCGACGAATGGGAGTTTTATGTCGAAGAAAACGGCCGCAGGGTTGATGTGGTGTGGGCCACGCACAACGGGCACAAGTACATCAAGACGACGGCAGACGACATTCAACCCGACAATGTTCTCTCGCTCCTCGTCGAGTGTCCCTGATGATCACCGGCCCGCACGTTGAGCCCGCCACTCTGCCAGCGCTGTGTCAGGGTCGTTCGACGCGGTCTCCCCGGTAAGTAGCCTAGACGCCTGGTCCAGATACCAGTCAATCGCATTGCGATCCAAGCTCTGAGTGCCGGGTATCGCGGCCTGGCACCGCGTCCTTCTTGACCCCATGTGTCGAACGCGTCCTCGGAGCAACCGCAATAGGCGGTTGCGTCGGCCTTCGTGAGGTCCCGAAAGGCGATCTGGTCAGCGCTCAATATCCGCTCCGAGCGCCTCAGCTCGGCGGGCGAACGCTTGTGCCGTGTATGGTCACCGTCCATTCGGACCAAAGTGGAAGTTAGCGGCAACGTGACTCGGCGCTTTGTCGGCCCTGAAAAAAGCGCTGTCCCTGCCACGCGCCGCTAACTTCGGTGGCCTGCCCTGCCTAACAAAGCTACCACCTCGTCTTCCCGGGAGTGTCGTCAAGCTCACGGGCTGCGGAATGTAGCGCCAAGAGCGCGCGTGTGGCGCCTACCAGAATTGATGGCTGGCCTTCTTCGTGAAGGCGCACGATAAGGTGAGGTTTGGCCGCACAACAGCGGCATAAGCACATCAGGATGAGGCCCGCCTCTGAGGCCGCAGCTCGCAGGCTTGGACAACTACGGGCGCTCACCTCAGCCGCGGTCGTGCAATTGATTCCCTAAGCTCCTGCGGCATCCAACTCGTACCGTCGCTCCTAGCGATCTTCTAGGCGCGCTCGAAGGCCTCGCTTCGGCCGCATCATCGCCCAACGAGGATGGGGGTTGGCTCCTTCAACGCGATCGCGGCTGCGGCTCTCAATTTGTCTGCCGTTTTTGAACCGAAGCCTGGTCGATTAGGAAATCGTCCTACTTCCGGCCGCCTCGAAGCTGCGGCCGGAGCCACCGAGGCAGCCTGCCGCGACCCGACCATGTCTCCGCCGGGTTCTTCGGATTGCGATATTTGGGACGAACGGGCGGGTACGGGCGGCGCTTACGATCGAACCGTGTGGCCTCGTCGGCCAGTCCAATCTTGTGGAGCCGTTCCTCCAATCGTGCTTTTTGCACTAACATTTTCTGAGTGAGGCTGCCCTGTTGGTGAAGTGTCCAGAGCTCGTCAAGGGAGAGCGAATTAAAATGCGCGGCATCCATGGCTCGATCCGAGTTTGGGAGAAGGCCCAGGCAGACAAGTCGGGAATGAAGGAGCAGGCAAGCCACCAGTTAAATAATGACCGTACAATCCACATTTAAATGTGGAGGTAGCAGGGAGAAAGGCCTGACGGCGGTAATATCATGGCGGAGCATTTAATTTCGCGTGAGGGGCAATGCTCGCTAGGTCTGCAGACCGGGGTCGTGACATCCACGAACTTACCGACAGTGAAGCGGTGTATCTAACGCGCCCACCGCGGCTTCGATGAGTTCACGTTGATATAGCCGAATTGCCACACGTACAAAGGTTCCGCGCGCCCGCACATGGTTTGGCGCTGCCTTTAGACGGACATTCGATTTACGATGACGGTCCCCTTTTGGATGAGACTGCCAGCATGCGGTACAAAGTGTTCGTGGTTGACAGCAGCCGGCGAGTGATCTGCGCCGCAAAGCTTGACTGCATTGACGAGCAGGCGGCGAGACGTCGAGCCGAGCAAATGTGTTGCGAGCACGACGTGGAGCTTTGGGAAGGTGATCGGCTCGTTGCTGTGTTTCAAGGTGCAACGTCGGACGGAAGCGACTCCGCCCTGAATAGACGGCCCATTTCGCCGCCAAGTTAGTTCACGGCTCTTGCTCTGCTGCCCGGTTTAACACGCCGGCTTCTACCGATTGTTCTCGCTTCAACGTGTCGGAGCTTACTTCGAAGCTTCTCCACTTCTCTCAGCTCCGCCACAAGCGTTTGGCGTCGTTCATTCAGAACAGCACAAGTATAAATCTGACGCATACTGGAGATGACCCACCCCAAAATATGACTTGCACTACGAAGTCGATGAAAAAAGAAAGGACGAGAAATCGCTCGGCCGAAGCTCAGTGAGCCAAAGCCGCAGCCGCCAGATGCTCTCAGTACTCTGCCTCAGCGAGCAGGTTCCAGCTTCTCGCGGCAGTCTGTCGGCGAAGCCGCGCCATTGCGCGAAAGCAGCGGGCAACTTCCATTCCGGCCTGCCATGTTTTTTCTCAAAGATTATTTTTCAATTTTGAGGCGGAGTCATGATGAGTATCGACAATAATTAAATTTATTGTTTACCGGCATCGGGTGCAGTGGCCGGCCTCAGCGCCCGGCGTTGTTAGATCGGAAGCAGATTCTAGCTGTCCGGCTTCAGCCGCACGTAGGTGCCGGTCTCGGTCAAGATCGGATCGGTCAGCTTCGCAGAACCAAGCCAAAGCCGTAAGTAGATAACCTTCCATCCTCAACCGACGTCTCGTTGTCGGCCCCGTTTGGTAACTCCAAGCTATGGCCCTAGTGAGTCGGGGGATTCATGGAACGGGAGCGGTTGCAGAGCATGTCTGTGGAGGAGCTGTGGCAACTCCACACGCTCGTCAATGACATTCTCTCGCTGAGGCTCTTAGCGAAAAAGCAAGAGCTGGAACGACGGCTTGGGCTGCTTAACCGAGGCGAAAACACTTCCTTAACTCGATTTGACCGGGAGGAGTGAGGTCGCAGAAGTGTTGCCTCCTTGACAGCCGATTCCGTCGACTTCCGGCCACGATGAACAGTGGACCTCGTCTCATTTGAAATCACGGCGCCTGCGGCGGGCCGCTGCTCGATGCCTTGCGGAAATGAGTGCCCTAATGCAATAGCCAGCGATGACGCCGATGGTGAATGCGGCCGCCACTATCAAAGGTAAAGAGAACCGCTGCATACAAGCGAATGCGGTACCAGGCTGCAGCGTTCCTACCTAGGCCACCGAACGGCTCGAATCGCCGAGGCTTAGTGCAATACGCGAGCGGCTTCTGCTAGCCGGACCTTCTCTCTCAGCCCCTCAAGATCTTTCATTGCTTTAAGCAATCTCACCAGATCAGAGATCATGTGTGCCAGAGTAGGCTTGCGCGGCTTTGGAACTCGAAATTTCTGTTTCATCGCGAAACGGCTCCCTGCCAGGACCGATGGAAGTAGGGGTGGATCGGCAAGGACCGTGCCAGCGAAGTGCAACCAGTCACGCCAGAGAGCGCGGGAGGGCCAGCGGGGTCATCGCGTCGGCAGCCGGTCAACCATATTTGCCAAAACCTTCGGCGGCAGCCCAATCCCCGAGAGCTTCCAGGTCGTCCTGTCGAGATGCATGCTGACGCTACCTGCGTCCTCACTGTCGCCAAGCCGCAACGCAAACTCGACAGGCTTCACCAGGGTGATCCGTCCGGCGAAAACGAAGATGTTTGAGATGTCGAGCTCGGCCAATGACGACATCGTTCCGAAGGTGATGTTCTCCGCGCCGTTGCGAACAGTGCCGCTCTTTAAAAGGGCGGACACATTTTCCGGCGTCATGAGCTTGATCGCGAAGTCATCGGCGATCGTTGCACCGAACGCGTTTATCGCCATTCGCTCGAATGGGCGCACCGGCCGCTTTTGGGCAAGTCGATCGAGGTAGGTGGACACAACCTGATCGACAAGGGAATGGCGGACACGCGGCAAATCCGTTCGGGCCATGACTTGAGAGGCGTCTCCGCTCCGAACGGCCGAAACGAGATCCAACGCGGAAACGAAAGCCAATCCGGCATACACCATAAGGCAGAGCAGGAGGACCGCAACGATGCCTAGGAGCCACTTCATGGAGCGGCAATCGAGGCGGCCGGGCTTTGTTCCTGAAGCTAACCGAGCCGGTGTTCATCGTTAGCAGCAAGGTCAATCGAAAGGACTGCCAATTGTGCCCTTACAGGGTTGGACAAACTGGGCGTCAAGGAGCGGGCACTCGGCGTTTGACTGAAAACCCTTGGGCACCGGCGCTGTCCGCTTCTTTGGCGAGCCGGCCGCGCAGCAACGCGAGCACGGCGTCTTCCTCGGGCTTTAGATTTTCCATCGCGTTCCGATGCTCGGTCTCGGCTTGTGACTTGACCTGGAGGACCAGGTTGCCGTCCAAGTAGCAGTTCAGCACCTCGGGGTGGATGTAGCACTTCCTGCAGATCGTGGGCGTGTTGCCAAGCCGTGCGGAGACTCTTTCGATCGCACTGCGAAGATTGCGCTTGGCCTCCGCGGCGCTGTCAAAGGTCCGAAGTTCATTCAGGGCCATGGCCGCCAGCACGGTCCCGGCCCAGGTTCGGAAATCTTTGGCTGTGGTATCCTTCCCTGTGATTTCATTGAGGTACTTATTGACGTCGGTTGATGTGACATCCCGGCAATTGCCTTGTTCGTCGAGGTACTGAAGCAGTTCCTGCCCGGGTAACTCCTGACAGGCCCTGATGATCTTAGCGACGCGGCGGTCTCGTACACGCAACGACCACTGCTTGCCGCTCTTGCCTGTGAAGCGGAAACGCACCTCGTTTTTCTCGACCGCGACGTGCCGATTCTTCAGCGTGGTGAGGCCATAGCTGTTGTTCTGCCTGGTGTAATCAGCATTCCCTACGCGGATCAGCGTGGTCTCCAGGAGATGCACGACCGTTGCCAGAACTTTTTCCCGCAGCAGACCGCACAATGCCATGTGATCGCGAACGGTTTGTCGGATGGAAGACAGCGCGTCGGCAAACGCAACCACATGCTCGTATTTCGTGCTCTCCCGCACCTCACGGAAGCGCGGATGATAGCGATATTGCTTGCGTCCTTTTGCGTCACGACCGGTCGCTTGGATGTGACCACTCGGAAACGGGCAAATCCACACGTCAGTCCAGGCGGGCGGGATCGCCAGTGCCCGGATCCGCTTCATCGCGTCAGGGTCGATGAGCCTTGAGGCATCGGGCCGAATGTAGCTGAAGCCGGTCCCCACCTTCTTGCGACGAATACCCGGTCGTTCGTCGGAAACATATCTGAGGCCGGCAGATTCGGCGGCATCCCGCGGGTCGACGATCGCCTGCGCGCTATCAGGTGGCTCGACCAGCAACACACTGACTCCTTTCATGCGCTAAATGAACTTTTGCGATGAACGGCGGTTCCATAAAGTTTTGATGGAGGCATGACGGCCTGAGCTGTCGACCTGATCGCAAGCTTAGAGGAAATTAATGTTAGCAATGACGACGGTCGGCGCGGATGAAGCAACGGCGTGTGTCGGGTCATCCGGCTTTGTGGTGGCGCGCGCCGCGCTTTGCGGGGGTCCGTTTCCCCGTGCCGCGCCGGCCCGCAGGCTGGGCGGGACGCTCGGCGGCGACGCTTCGGCGGAGCGCGTCCATGAGGTTGACGACGTTCTCGCGTGATGGCTTGCTCGATGGCCGC
Organism: Bradyrhizobium genosp. SA-3; assembly: GCF_004212635.1. Lineage (GTDB taxonomy): Bacteria > Pseudomonadota > Alphaproteobacteria > Rhizobiales > Xanthobacteraceae > Bradyrhizobium. The sequence goes on from NZ_PSRT01000091.1 coordinate 13,915, forward strand.
TGCACTGGGCGTTTCGCCTGCTTCCTGCGCAGGATGCGCACGAGCGCTCTGCGGTAGTGATCCTCCAGCATAGCAGGATCGAAATCGGCCGACCTCGTCCGGATGATGTGCTGCGCGAGCTTCATCATTTCGGACGGCAGCTTCATTTCCGGAATTTCGCTGAAATAGTCCGCCTCATTTCGGATGTCCTGCGCGTCACGCCGAGAAGGCCGCGACCTGCCGGTTCGAGGAGAACTGGCCGCTCGCGCGAGGACAGCACCACGCGCGCAAGTCCGACAACGCCCTTCCGGCTCATTGCGTCTCGAATCACCGCAAACGATTCTTGACTGATCTCCTCGCGCGGCACGATGTAATACGGCTTCTCAAAATATCGCGCATCGATCTGCCCTGCGGGAAGGAGTTAGAACGAGCAATTCCCGCTTGCCATTGCGATAGACGACGTCAAACATTTTTGCCTGGCTGATCGTATCGAAGTAAACGCGAAATATGTTTCAGTCATTCTGATCGAGCAGCTTACTACCTGCAATGGCTATGCTGGTTGCAATGTGCAGCGCTCCGCGACTTGTGCTTCTATACGGACGGAAGCGCCGAAATACGTTCGACGTCCTTGCCCTACGGAGCGGCCACCTGTTGCCCAGCTCGGGTGCCAGGATCCCTGAGAAAGTTAGCTACCGAAACCGAGACATCTATTTGGTCAATTTTGTTCGAAACCATATTGGCAACTGGGGCATCACGACCATTGCCATCGACGGGTGGCATCGCTGCCGATGATGATCTCATGGGTTTCTTCGGGATATCCACCAACGCCTCGACCGAGAGACCTAGAGGGGGTTCGCTTGCTGGCTGTTCAGGAACGCTATCGCCGCACGCTGCAGATCCCATTTCGGTCGGCAGTCCGGCTTGCGGCATATTGCATGTCCAGAAAGCCGGCCCGCCATCGTTGCGCCATGGCAATGTCCGATAGATCGAACGATTTTTCGGGACCGGCTTCTTCGCGGCCCGGCCGGTAGCTCAAGAGATAAACCCGGTCGTTGCAATCCAGGCTCTGAAGCTCGGCGCGAAGCTGACGCGCTTCCAGGGCGTGGCCAAGGCGCTGGAAGGTTTGGTTGCCGTAGGTCAGATCGCTTTTGCGCTCGGCCGCAGCCTCGAGTCCGTCAGGCACCTGACCGTCACGCGCAAAGAGATCGACGACGTAGAGCCGGAGTGAGGCAGGAGTCTCGAGAATCGGATCAAATGGCGCGTTCAGCGAGAGCCCGCCATCGCCAAGCCACCGGCCGGCGATCTGCATCGGAGCGAATTCAGGGATGAATCCGCAACTCGCCAGAATATGATCGATTTCGATCCGATCCGACGCAGAATCGAACATCACGGCGTCGCCGCTTTCGAGGTCCGTGGCGCAGATCGTGATGCGGGGATCACCATCATTCAGACGGCCGAAATCGATCAGCTGGCGAAGGCGTTCTCGTGTAGGGCTGAGATCATACAGGCCGCTGAAGTGAGATGCCGGAATGGGCAGCCGGGGCTGGAAGAACCCGCTATGGCCGAACAGGCGCGTATTGATCGAGCTCAGCCACGCGAAAAGATGGCGACTTTCGTTCGTCCTTGCGGACGGACCGCCTGCATGCCAGTAGCTGCGCAAATTCCGCAGTCGATCGGCGCTTGGGCTTCCCGCGATCAGGGCGGCCGTGATCGCGCCTGCCGATGAACCGCTCACCCAGTCGATCGGCTGCGCGAGACCGGTCAAGGCCTCGAACACTCCGCCATGATAGGCACCAAGGCCCAGACCGCCGGAGAAGGCAACGGCCGTAAGGCATCGCTCTGGGTTCATGATGCGGCTCGGCTTAGTGGAGTGATACAGCTAGGACAGCCACAGCTTCTACCGGTATCCTCTATAACGGCGTGCATAATAGCGCGGATTGACCCCGCAATAGGCGTTCGTTCCAGATGCGCTCGCCATGCACTGAGCATAACTCGCAAATTGGCAATTGCCGGGATAACCCCAAATACGGCCCTGAAGGCAATAGCGATCCTGTGCGACGGCATCGGTCGAAGCGCCGAAGCTCGCCACGATCGCAGCGGCGGCGGCAGCCATGAGTAAACGATGTTTCATCCGAACCTCCAATTTCCACATTGAACGCCGGCTTTGAAGCGGCGTTCCAAATGCTCCTCAAGCCGCATATGGAGTTCCTTGGCAAGGGGCATCTGCTCGCCGATCTGTCGGCGATCCTGGGCCGCTCGACATCGTGTCCGGGCGAGGTGGATCGCTGATCGACGGTGTCGAGATTGGTCTATCTAGCCAGACAGAGGTGTGTCTGCGACATCCAACAGTGCGCCAAGACCCTGCCGCTGGCGATGCGTCGCGATGTTATCGTTGGCAAGCCCCAATACCAACAGGGATCGCCCGGTCACCGCGTAGGCATGCCCGAACTCGAACTCGACCATCCGCGCGTCCGGCTGGTTGGTGTCGATCAGGCCCAACCAGCTAAGGCCGTCGGCTACGGCCGGCAAGGTAAAGGTCACGACGTCGTTTTGCGCATTGTACACCAGCAGCATGGTCGCATCAGAGCCGCGGCGCTTGATTCCGGTCTCCTGCGCGCGTCCGTCGAGCAGCATCCCGAAGCACTTGGTATTGCCGTCCTGCCATTGCTCCGTCGTCAGCTCCTCGCCGGATGGCGATAGCCAGGTCACGTCGCTGACGTCGAGCTCCTCATTGTGCGAGCCAACCAGGAAGCGACTGCGGTACAGAAGTCCTGCAGAGTTTTCCCACGAAAAACAACTCGGTCGTAGAACCACGCCGCGACATTTGCAGCGTGCACGAGCGACAGCAACCCAAGAGCTGTCGACGGTACATCGACGCGAACACGGGCAAGCCGCAGAACAGGCGAGGAGACAGCGTGGTGGAAATTTGTTGCGACGCCTTGTGAATCGAATCGCAGATCGGGCCACCCAGACGCAAGTATGCCGGCTACTATTGACCCGCCGAGACGCTCGAAACTCGATCTATCTTGCTCAATAGGCCCAACTCGTTGAGCCGGATCAGACTTCCCAGATGGAAAAGCATGGCACGAAACCCGCCGCCGGACAGGCAAAGCCAATCCCATCTTCCAGCTTCGCTCCCTCCAGGACGTCCGCAATCGCAAAGTCCGCAAGCGGCCGTTCTTGATCCGCTTCCTCGGTCATCTCTCTAGCGCTTGCTTGAAGTCAGCCGTCCGAACTGACCGACAATTGCGGTTGTGAAACATGCGTTGCGTCTCTCTCGCGGCGAAGATGGCTTGACGAATGAAATGCAACAATGACTTGAAGTAAGTAGCAGTTATATTACGATACAACCACCGCCGCCGGCTCACGAACCCCGTTTCGCAAAGGTGACATCATGGCGGGAAAATCAGACCTTTTCAGTGGCCCGCTCGAAGATTGGGAACCCTTGGTTTCACCCAAAGGGGCTTGATTCCAATGCTCCGCCCCCCAAGCCAGACCGAGTGGCTCAGGAATGGAGTAAAGTTGCTCGGAAGTATGCCGCAGATTCCGGCGGCTCCGGTTCGCCGTCTGAACACTCCATCCTGGTGCGGGCGAAGAAGAAGGGATCCCGGGATACCGACGTGAACGCCAAAACCTTCGTCTTGTCTGGAAACAAGATCGTCGGCTCATAGGGCTAATTGCTGCAATGCAGCATCATGGCCGTCGCCTAGCAGGCGGCGGCTTTTTCGTATCGAGTTTCCGGTCTCGGTTTCGCGTCTCTTCAAGTGACGCTTTCCGGATGACCGCGCTCGCGGATAACTCTGTCAACAGACTGAATCCCATCAAGTTTGAGTGGCCCCGTTCACGAATCTGCTGAGTTTGCGCCGGAATTCGGCGGTTCCGGCCGCTTCATGTGGGTCAATGAGCCCTTATCATAAGATATTGATAGTACGGCTCGGCCGGGTACCCGTGTCTAAAGCGACCTATAGTTGCACCCTGTTGGGCTCGTATTTTCTGGTTCCTTTCTCCATCTCCCGCTGACCCTGGCAGTGCTGATGGGCTTGACAAAATATAAGGAATTCCCTATATGCTTATTTCGTTCGAAGATCCCCACTTGGGAGATGCGGCAGATGAGTTGGAGCAGCTTGGGCACGATTTCGCCTGCGAGGTCCTGCTGTACCTCCAGAAAATTCACAGCGGAGCGGTGGACGCCAGAGATCTGTCGCCCTTCTATACGTATAGGGGCATTGAGATGTTCCAAGCGGTCGGAGCGAACAAGTTTGCAATCTTCGCTATCGAAATGGATGATGATGGCGACGTGGGGGTGACGCTGATGCTCGCGGCTGAGCATGGCGTGCCGATGTATGCTGGAGGGTCCTCCTGGAATGGCAACGACTATAGTGCATTGAAGACCGGAATACTGAATGCGCGAGCTTCAGTTTGGTTTGTATGAAGAGTGGAGGCTGCAATGGTCAAGCTCAAAGTCGAAAAAAGCCACGAACGTAGACCGCAAGCCGTTGCTGAGGTCAGCAGCAAGGGGCGCGGTCGCTCGCTCGCCGACCTTGTGGAAAAAATCGAGCATGCTGATCCAGGCCTTGCAACTGAAAAGAAACTATCGAGCGCGGCGATGCGTGCTGGTGAGTTAGTTCGAGCCATGCGCAAGAATGCCGGACTCTCACAGTCTCAATTGGCAGAAAAGCTGGACGTAAGCCAAGCTCGGGTTAGCGAAATTGAATCGGGAGTCGGAATCCAAGGACCAACTTGGGATTTGATGGAACGAATTTCAGTTGCATGCGGCAAAACGCTTGGGGTTGCTGCGTCCAGTGATGATCTAGAACTCGCGGCTCACATGCCTATGGCTATTTAGTCTGGGTCTGTCGATGAGAACCTGAAGTAGATGGGGTACTCTTGGTGGGACGCACTCAAAGATTTTCTGGGCGCCGCGAGTCCAATATTCATTGCAGTGCCGTGGCTGAGAGATTTCTGGCTGCGTCATCGGAAGTCGCAGGTCGAACAAGTCGAAGCAACCGGGCGCCTCGGTCGGTTAAAAGTATCGATCGAAGGTGCAATCCGGCAAAAAATCGAATCGCCGAAAGTCGCAGACTTCGTGTGGACCATCCTTGGTCTCGCGCTGATACTCGCGAGCTTTTTAATCGCGTTTGTTCGAGGTCTCAGTGATCTCCTCGGACAACCCAGCTAAGTCTCGCGATGGTGTCTCGCATTCAGGCGGTGTGAGTCGTCGGTACCTTCCGCAATGTCCATGACAGCTGATTGCGGAAAGCGGTTTGTGGATTCGTCCGATCGAGCGGGGCAATTCGCACATCAAGGCGAAAGCTTCCCTACCTGTTTTCGGTAAACCCGCGGACGCCTGATGATTGGGCCGCATGTACGTCGTTGACATCGATACCGCACCAGGATTGGTGCCGCGCGCGCTTTCGAGAACCGCACGGTAGAAACATCGTCGCGCAAGCTCGAACCATCCATAAACGCCTGCAGTGTGGTCATTCGCCCCTTGATTGAGCGGAATCGAACCTCGACTGCATCGAGGATACCGATTCGCGCCTATCTCTTCCGGTATCGCATCAGACAACTGGATCGGCTCGATCATCGCCTGCAGATCGGCAATAGTCATCGAGCGGGCCCCACTCACGTCTGCCAGATTGCGAAACCGAGTATCGGGCTGATGGATCGATGAAATGGATTTAAGGATGCTCCGTCTATCGGCACGTCGTTACGGCGTGAACCGCTTTTTGCGGCGGCCCAATTGGAATCGGCTGCCATTCGACGCAGAATACTCGAATGGCCAATCGAAACCGAAATTGAAACACATATTGCCGCTATCGAAGAGGTTTTAGGGCTTGCATGTCGAAAGCCCGAAGTTCCCTCTCAATTTCGGACTGCCCGTCCTCACGCTCTATTGTGCTAGAGCGTACCTTTTTCGCGAGATCGCTTCGACGCCTCGAAATCTCGCCGAAAGGTTTTGTACTCGTAGATCAAGCGCCATGTTGCCGTAGAGCTATCACTGGCCGTGAGGCCGAGTTGAATGAAAAGGTTGGAAGTCTCGAAGTTCGTAAACCACCTGGATTGACCGCCGCGTATACCTGCAACGAAGTAACCCGATTGAGCGTATATCGATTCACCGAGCCTGTGAACTTGAGTGCCTTTTCCGTATTTGTCGGACAGTAGACTAGCTAGCTCAGTGTAGCGAGCGACCGCCGCACTACCTGTCGGGTCCTCGCCGAACGGACGGCTGGTTATAAGGATACGCCAAAGCTTGTCGTTAAACCCAAATGACAACAGAGCAGCGCTCTGGTCGGCTAGCGCCTTCTCCATTTTCGATGCGAGGTAGCTCTTTCCGAAGTCGGTTCCTTCAACTTCCTTGAGTTCAATCCCTTTAGCTTGGACTTCGGCGGAGGAGCTTCCCCAAACGAGACCAATCGGGGCGTCTGTTACCGACACTTGCGCTTGTGCGAGCGAGGTGACGCATGATGCTACCAGTGTCGCGGCGGAAAACAGGCTCAGAGCATACTTCATAATGCGTCACGATCCTTTACGACCTTGCCCGGTGGTTGACCAAGCTTGTTGGAATTCTCGGCAAGATTCGGGAGCGGCATTGGGATTCCATGCTTCGCAGAGTAAAATTTCAACCGGAGTTGCGATACGCTTAATTCGTCAGTTTCTGCCTTTAGAAGAGACATCGCTTGAACCAGCCCTCCGGAGTACCTGGCGGCCTCAAGCTTGGAGGCCGCGGCCTTCTTCTCTGCCTGCGATATCTCTTCAATGATCATGTTGAGTTCTTGGTCGGATGCGCCATGAACCGGCCGGCCGTCCAGCCTATAATCCAGCGCGATACGTCTGATGTAAGAAACTCGTTTTTGGTCGAGCATGGCCAGAGTATTGCGCGCGATTGCTAGCCGAACCTCGATTAGAGATTTGAGGAGTCCCGGTCCGTATTTTTCACTCTCCGTTTGCGTGGCCGATATCTGTGCGGCGAGAGCGGCCCTGTCTCGATCGATTTCGATTGTTGAGACCTGTGTCTCTTGTAGTACGACCCCGAGGGTGGCGCTCAAGACGACGCTTACGATTGTCAAAATGGCTATTAAGAATTTTTGCACGTTTGCCCCGGGGTCGCAGATCATCCCGCAACTTATGGGAGTGCACAATAAAAAAAGCAACAGGATCGACTTTGGTCGGGGTTTACTCTTCCCGTGTAGCGCGCATTCATAATCGCATCGCGACCGCTGTACCGAAAACTGCTACAGAATACTCCGACAGCGTTCGATGTTACCGATTCTAGCTACGTATTTGAGGTAGACCGCTGAAATCTTTTCAACGTGTTCGGTGAGTGTCTCTTCCCGGCCCGTCTGCCCTTCGACGCCGTAGTCCCGCCGCCAATAGCAGGGCGGGTTCGAAACCACGCAATCGATCGAATTGTCGGCGAGCTTCGAAACGCCGGCGAGTGCGCCGTCGTTGCTGACGATCCAGGGCGTGGATTGTTCGAAGTACCCGTAGCTCGCGCTGACCAAGCTGTCTGGATCTACCAAGGAGAGACGCCGCTCCACTTCGGCCTTCGCATCCTTCGGGCGGACGGGGACGCGCGACCGCTCCCTTGGTGGCGGCAGACTCCCGCTTCCGAACGACGTTAAACGTTGATTGCCATATTGCCAGCCCCTTCGAAGGCATCATTCGCCGGCGACTCGGTCCGATCAAGCGGAAATAGGGCTAACTCCGATTCCAGCGACAAAATTTGGTCCGGTATGGTCAATTTCCACATCCTTAGCGACGAGCGAAGGCAATCCTAACTCGTAGGGTGGCAAGTCTCACGCGACCGCTTTGCCAGTCAGTCGATTTTCGGGTGTATCTGGAAGTTGTTCTCGGCCTCCTGGATCGAGAACCGCATGGGTTGATCGGCCCGATCCGGAGCCTTCGCCCAAAGGTAGGCCGACCCTTCGTCGAGCACGATGGATTCAACGGCAAATCCCGCGCTTAACTAGGGACGCGAGATCGTCGGGCGGGATGAGACCATAGAAAGAATGGCCCCTCAGGGAGTCCATGAGGAAGCCGTTTCCATAAGGCTGACAATTGGGAAGTTTCTGCATCCTCGTGAAATCAGAATTGCGGTAGAGGGTCACCAATAGGCAAGTGCCGCGTGGCTTCGGCTTGGATCTCATCAATTGAACGATGCCAAGCCTCACGTTCGGAGAGGGAATTACCGACAGGACGTTTATGCAGACGCCGCGATCGTACTTCCGGTCCAAGGAAGCAAACTGGCCCACGGTATAGGCGTGGACGTGATTTGATTTGCCGACGTGATCGCGGTTAGTCGTCGAACGACCGCGGATCATTTGAGTCCTTGAAAGTTGCACCTCCGAGTCGGATGTGCCCTCACACGAAAGCGGACGAGGCGGGGTGATCATCTCGCCTTTCCTAAAGTCCTCTGCTTATTCATCATCAAGTCGTCGCCGAAGCTCCCCTGGAGGGAACTGCTCTGGGTCAAAAGTAAATTCTTCTGGATCAATGGAGACCGAAGGGGCGAAGTGATCGTCCCGTGGTCCGTGAAGCGCGTCATGCAAGTCCTTTTCCGGTTGCTGAAGCTCCTCTGGAGGGACGGAGACTGGCGAGGGGCTGGGTTGATCATCAAGATGATCCGGTACTCGCCGAAGATCTGCCTGGGAGCTGCTCCGGATCGAATGCGACTTGCTCCTGGATGAAAGCGGACGGGGCGGGTTGATCATCTCGCCCTTCCTAAACCTCCTCTGCTTATTCATCATCAAGCAGTCGCTGAAGCTCCCCTGGAGGGAACTGCTCTGGGTCTAAAGTAAATTCTTCCGAATCAATGGAGACCGAAGGGGCGAAGTGATCGTCCCGTGGTCCGTGAAGCGCGTCATGCAAGTCCTTTTCCAGTTGCTGAAGCTCCTCTGGAGGAACGGAGACTGAAGAGGGGCTGGGTTGATCATCGAGATGATCCAGTACTCGCCGAAGATCTGCCTGAGGAAGCTGCTGCGAATCGAATGCGACTTGCTCCTGGATGAAAGCCGATGGGGCGGGTTGATCATCTCGACCCTCGGCAATCTCCTGTGCGTCTTCATCCTCGAGCAGTCGCCGAAACTCCGCTGGAGAGAACTGCTCTGGTTCAATGGTAAGCTCTTCTGGATCAAGGGAAAACGAGGGCCCAGGGGGATCCTCCCATTGCCGGTGAAGCTCGTCACGCAAGTCGTTTTCCAGCTGCTGAAGCTCCTCTGAAGGGAGCGAAACCGGCAAGGGGATGGCTTGGTCATCAAGATGATCCAGGACGCGCCGAAGCTGCTCCTGAGGAAGCTGCTCTGGATCGAACGCGAGCTGTCCTTCGAGCAGAGCCGACGGGACGGGTTGAACATCCTGCCCCTCCTGATGCTCCTCTGGCCGATTAGCTTCGTGCGACGCACGGTGCTGCGCAGCGGCGCCGTCCGTTCGTGTCGGTTCCGTCAGTAAAGCGCCTTCGGGATTGATGAGAGCCACGTTCTGGGGGGAAGGATTGAGCTTAGCGCGAGTGCGCCCTGGACGCACGATGGGCACGACGACCCCCGTCGACCGAAAGGTCCGCAGATGCTCCAATGCGATAATGAGTTTTTTGCTGTTAGCGTCTCCGCTGAACTCGCGCACGTCACCGCCATCGGTCAGCGACTTGCCGTCCAGCCGAGCAACAATGCTTGGTTTGTTTTTTGCGAAGAGCCAACGGCTAAAGCTAATAAGAGAACTTGCATGCTGCTTCGCCGTAGGGCCGGCCATCCCGCCCTCGATGAGGGCCTCCTCAAGCCTGAAGATATCGGGAGCATCCTCGGGATAAAGAGGCCGCCGGTCCACTGCCCCCCGGATTATGACGCCCGTTGAGGAGACCGGCATTGCTCCGCCACTTTCTCCCGAAGCGGCGACTGCGCTCGGTTGCCGATATACCCTAACCTCTTCCAGATCGTTCAGCGTCCTCTGTCTCTTCGCTGCTCTCGATTGAGCTGTGTCATGCTCATGATTGATGAGGACCTCCTCGCTTGGCAGGAGATTGCTCCGGGCACGTGCATCCATCGCCTCGTCCGGGGATTGCTGGCCATGGTCAGGTGCGTCTTTCGCTGAGGGGAGCGCGCGCGGTCGCCCGCGAGAAACCAAATGACCGGAATCATGATACGCACGAAGGACGCTTACGCCTGTCTTCATGAGAGCGTCTTTCGGAAAGTAAGTATCTAGGTGATTAACCAGGGACTGGTGGTCCCCTAGATCAGTCGTTTGGCCACGGGCGCGGAGATCATTCGCCAGTCGACGAATGGCCTGAGTATAAAGACTGACCGTGTTCGGTTGTGGGTTCTTCTGAGCCGTATATTGAGCAATCGCCCTGTCGATAAGGTCCCGGTCTTCCGTAGATAGATGGGGATAGGCGCCTCCACCGCCGACGGGAGCGGGATCGGCCTGCCTTGCCTCGACCAAGTGCAGTTCAAAGCCATCTTGTCCGGCCTGGCTCGTCTGCGGCTCTTGCGAGACGGCGTGCTGCACCTGCGACCAAGCTGGTACATTAAATGGGTCAAAATCTTGCGGGTCCACCTAACCTCACCTCCAGGATCACCTGAACAGGTCTCCGTAGTCGGGCAAGCTTTCGAGAACCTGACGTGGCCATGGTTCCGTACGGGAAGTTATTCGCGCTAGCCAACCTCGGAAATGACGGCGCCCAGGACCAGCCTCTCCTCAACAATCCGCCCGATCCTCTCTGGAGAACTAACGAGATGCTTTTCCGTAATCTCTTCCAGCTGGCGTTCCGTCACATCCGACCTAACGGGCTCGTCTAGCGCAGATGCAGGCCGATCGCTTCAAGGAGATCGCGAAGCTCCGGTCCCATGCATCACGAGAAGGTGGGAGCGGAACGGCGCTTGCGATGATCAGAAGAATATCAACGTAGATACCAACAGATTGAGCGCGTGTTCCGTTTGGGGCGTGTGTGTGATGCTTGTCGGGTTATGGATGTATGACAGTCCGACGCTTGCATATATCCCCGGAGCGAGATGCGCAGTGTATGTTCCCGTGATTGCTGTGGTGTCGCGGTGCGCAAGCTGGCCTTTAGCCAGAGCAGCATCCACTGCAAGCTTGCTCCAGGCCGTGTTGGTCGCAACGAGAGCAACCAGATCACTGGGCCGACTATCAAAAGGTCCCTTCGCATAAAGACGAAGCTCGTAATACCGGCTGATCATGTTGAGTTCAGGCGGAGCTCCCATGAGGGAGAATCCGCCATAGATGCCGCGAGACGGCGACCCAAGGGCGTCACTCTGCCAGAGCTGCCTGTCCGCAGCGATGTAGTGAAAATTATTCCCGCTCTCCCTTTGTTGCTCGGGATCCGCCAATTTCTTGTAGCGGCTACTGTTGAAACCAACGCCCGCCCGCAGCCACGTGTCGGGCACGCCGGGAGCAGCCTTGCTCCTGTAGCCGGCTTCATCAACGAGAAGGATGCCTGCATTGGCCGTGCTCCAGTTCAAGCCGGTGGGATTCTCCGTTATCTGGGCGTAGGGACCATCTGGACTGATTGAGCGCTGGACGGAGACCTTGTTGTACAAGCGATCGTCAAAATTGTACTTCAGGTTGACCGCAGGCGTCGGCGCAGCATTGGTGCTCATCCCTGCCTGCAACAAGGCAGACATGTTCGATCCTGTAATCCCTCCGAACAATGTGCCGGTGAACTCATTTTGGTTTCTGAGGTAACCAAGTTTGAGTTCTAGTGTCCTGTCGAAGAAAGTCTGGTAATAGGCGAGCGTATTGATTCCCACTCGATCTGGCCCCGGGCGATCCCACGTCCAGTATTGCTGCTCGGCTCCTACGACAATCTGTCCGTCGGCAATGCCAAACCGGCTGAGATCGTAGGTGACGATCATGAAGTTTGCCGACGCGAAGGTCGGATTCTGGCCCATATAGAGCTGGTTTGCGATAGTGCTTCTGGCTGCATTCGGCAGCTGGTTGTTTGCAAAGCTGTTGTGTGTCCAGCCGATGTAGCCGACGCCGACATCTGCCAGCGCCGATCTAACGCCGTCCTTGTCCTGACCAATCGTGTCCGCAGGGCCAGGTATGTTGAGCCACAACCCTTTTTCACGCAGATTGTCGTACCTTGCGAAGGGATCGATCGTCTTTTGCGGTCTCGTCTGCGCAGCCCTGTCCGCATTGCCGCGCTTCTGGAAAGGCACTCCGGGACCTGACGCTGGCGCCGGGGCAGGAGGGCGGATTGCCTGACGGATCAGTTCGATCGGGAGCTTTGCGGCCCGATCGGAAGCCTTTCGTCTTTTGCTGGCCTGATCCGCAGGGTGGCTACTAGGATCAAGCCCGCTCGCGGTTTGTGCCAGTACGGAATTGCCGACCAGACAAGCCGCTAGCGAAAGTGCGATAAGAAGCCCACGTTGCTTTCCGCATGGTCTAGAATTGAAAGCAAGTGCTGCCGTAGCCGAGTATGTCCGAGGCGAGGTCGTCGCAAGAAGGCAATCACGCATGGCGTACTTCGGGTCCATGTCTGCCGGCCATGAATAGATTGAACTGCGGCCTGATCGGCCCAGAGTGAGCTCCCGGCGTTTTCGCGTCCGAGGGCAGGGGGGACGAGCCGGAACTCGATTTATCCGAAGAGAACCACTCAGGCTTCCCGAACCTCTCAGCTCGCGGCGCGATGATGATCTGGTCCGAAACTTTGCTTGTGCATGACGCCGGTGCGCCAAGAGCCAGCGGCGAACGCTGGCTCGGCAAAATGCTCACGACGAGCGCGCGGGGTCTCGCTGTGCTGGCCACCACGACATTGCGAATGTCCACCTTGCTCACTGTGAGTCAGGCGAGTCTGGCGGTGCCGCGCATCTGCATCGAAGGCGGCTTTCGCGACGAAACGGCAGCTACCAGAAAGCAAGGCTTGCCGGGCAAGAGGCCTGGCTTCACGAAGCGGTTCATTGGTACCGAAAGACGAGACAATCGCCAGGCGCGAAGGCCGAAGAGCCTTTGAATTTGCGCGCGCGGCAACCACACCACAACGTCCAACGTGATGGCCCAGGAGACCGGAGGAATCAGCCATCGAGCAGCTTTGGCGGGTATCGGCGAGCAGTTGCTGGCTCCGTCAGCGCCGTTGGCGCGGCAAAATCTGTCTTGCATCCGAATCCTTGACGTGCGCGGCGTTCGTTGGTCACGCTTGCCACGTGCCCTTCATCTCGAACAACCTGCCGGAATTGGTAGTCGACCAGGTGCAATGGTGGCCATTGCGGCTCGGCCGATCAGCCGTGGCGCTTACGTGGCGCGTCCCGGATGAAGTTGCTGGTCTCGGCAAGGCGTGAGACGGGGCTCAATCGAACACACTGCAGGAATCAGCGGACGGTTTGCATTCGTGCCCGGGCAAGGTAAGAAAATCTGCAAGGTTCTTCTGAATGACGAGAAAATGCTGCGCCATCGCCGGCGAAGATGAGAACCATTGCTCGCTGGTGACGCTATCATGGAGAACGCGCGCAAATTGTCGCGTTGCGTTGCTCAAGGAGTAGCGTTTCATAGGAGCAGGGGCAGCCGATCGGGAAGCTCGCCAAGATTGATTGTTGTCGACGCTGGCAGCTCCTGGAGCGCGTGAGCATCGCAGGCTGTCGCGTCGACAAAATAAGCCTGCTGGAATGGGATGTTGAGCGAGGGACAATGGACTTGATTGATCAAGCGGCCGCGCCAGACTTGCGGCCGCTCTTGCATGGGCCGTCAAGACGGATTCTCCCGGTTCTGGTGCTCCCGCTTGTCCTCGTCGGCTCGTGTGCTGCTGGCGCCTGGCTTTGGGCTAACCTTGAAGAGTTTGTCGAGACGCCGGAAGCCCGGGACGTCGCTTCAACGATGAGCCTGTCACTGGAGGACAGGGCATCCCTGTTCGAGATAAAGTGGGCACAGCAGAAAGCTGGCGATGAGATCGCAGAACTCAACCGCCAGATCGATGCCCAGCGGGATGACCTCAAAGGGATTCTGGATCAGATCACCGTGCTGACTTCGCGGATCGATTCGCTGCAGAGTTCAACACCTATCCCTTCTGCTGCTCCCGCGCCTCCTCTGTCGCCAGCCCGGGCTGCTTCAAGCGTCGCCAGGAAGCGCTTCAGGCGGTCCAAACCACAGGGACCTGTTTCCGTCGGAGGCGCTCCAGTGACCGCAGGACCGAAGACAGCCGAGCCTTGAGGTCTGAGACCGCTGCAGGCGTGGTCGAGTCTCCAACTGTGCTCGAGGAGGTGGACCGTAGCTTCACAAAGCTGCCTGTGGCCGTAAAATACCCGAAACTTGTGCGGGCGCCGGCGTCTCCAGCGGCATGTCGCTGATGCCGTCGCCTTCATCGAGAGCACTCCAGTGGAAGTGGGGCAGAGCGCTTTCCGCATGATCGAGGCGTGGCCCTGAACGGCGGAGTCCGCTGTACCTCTCCTTTAGATCAGCTCCCTTTTAATTAGCCCTCGCCAGTCTTGAGACCATATGTGAAAGGTCGTGTCATCACACCGCCGCTGCATCCTCGAAATCTAGCCTGTCTGCCCGAGGCGCTTTCTTCGGATCGCTTCCTCGCGAAGAGCTTAGAGGTTTGGGATCTGCTCACATGCGTGGTTTAGTTAAGAGGGATACGGTCGAGACAAGTGTCGAATGCGGCAGCAACAGCGCGAATGACAAACCGGTGCTCCTGCTTGACCCGAATGAATCCCTCTTCAATGTCCACTATCCCGTCTTCGGCAAGCATTCCCAGGCGGTCGGCCGAATCGAGAAGAGGAATCGGATCAAATCCGTGAGCAGCACAGATCGCTGGTACGTCGGCCTGCAAATCGCACATCAGACGCTCGATGATTGCGGCGCGGAGGCGATCTTCGGCGGTGAGACAGTAGCCTTTTGAGGTTGCCAGACGACCAGCCTGAATGTGTTGGTGATAGGAAGCGGTTGCGATCTCGTTCTGGACGTAACCGTCACGCAGACGGCCGATGGCTGACGGACCTAAGCCGATCACGGTTTTGCAGGTATCAGCCGAATAACCCAGGGAGTTGCGGCGCAGCTGACCGGCTTTCTGCGCCAGCGCGAGCTCGTCGTTGGGCAGGGCGAAATGGTCGAGCCCGATCTGGCGGTAGCCGGCCGAGACCAGCGTATCTGCAATGGCCGCGGCTTGCTCAGCGCGGGCGACATTGTCCGGCAGCGCCGTCTCATCGATCTGGCGCTGACGTTTCATATAGGAGGGGACGTGAGCATAGCCGAAAACCGCAAGCCGGTCTGGCCGCATGGCCAGAGCCGTCCGCGCGGAGTCCACGCAGGACCGCACCGTCTGATGGGGCAGTCCGAAGAGAAGGTCGAAATTGATGCGCCTTATCCCATGCTGGCGAAGACTTTCGACGACAGAAGCCGTCTGCACCTCGCTCTGGACGCGGTTGACCGCCCTTTGAACCACGGGGTCGAAGCTTTGCACGCCGATGCTCGCGCGGCCGACCCCCGCCGCTTCTAACGTTTCGACCATCTCGGCCGTGCACGCACGCGGGTCGATTTCTATGGCGATGGTAGCTGATTTGCTGAACGCGAAGCAGCGGCGCAGGAGTTCCATCAAGGCCAGGAAATCGGTCGGCGCAATGGTGGTCGGCGTCCCGCCGCCGAAATGCACGTCGCTCACCGGCAGAGCGGGCGGCACTTGCTCTGCGACCAAGTGTATCTCCTCCTGCACCGCCGCCAAATAATTGCGGATCGGTCGCTCGCTGCGAGTGAGGCTTGTAGGGAAGCCGCAATACCAGCAGATCGAGCGGCAGAACGGAACGTGGATGTAGAGTGATACGGGTTCGTCGGGCGGCAGCCGCCTCAACCATGTCTCATAAGTCTTGGCACCGACCATCGCGGAGAAATCTGGTACGGTTGGGTAGATGGTGTACCAAGGCAGGCGAGCATCGCAATACTTGTTCAGGAGCGAGGTCTGCAAGGCTTAACTTTCCCATGCTCAAACAGCATGAAGCTGACCGATGCCCTCTGTTGTGTCTTTGCGTTATGTCAAACGCGCCTAACTGTTGCTGAGATCTGGTCCCGCTGTCGATGTCACTGCCAGCGCGGCTTAGGGGCCGGGAATGAGAGCCGCTCGTTGGCGATTATCTGGATGCTTGTGGGTAGAATGAATTTCTCGTACGAGCACGGCCCAAGAGGCTAGACGTCCCCCGACTAGCCTGCGCGCAGTGTCAATCATTCATCGGAGGGCGCGTCGCTTCTGCATTCCCTGACATGCAGCTTTTTTGCGACGAAGACAGGGATTTAAAAGCAACACCAAGAGCGGGCCAGGCTGTCCCTGGACTTTCAAGCTGGTTTTCGGTGGAAAACCGATGTGGATGCTCGCAGCATTCGACCGATGCTTCCCGTCCCAAGGCCGGCGTGTCACGGAAAATACATTGCTTGCTAGATGAAGAGCGCCAACTGCGCGATCGTACAACGTGACGCTACGTGCGATTCAAGTCCTTTGGAGCAGCTCACGAAAACATTCTTGAATTTCAAGTATAAAATGCATGAGCCTCAATTCCGCCACGCTGCTTGTCTCATTGCCGCAAGCATCATCACGGATGTACTGATGATGTTGGGGCGGGCCCGGCGCACTTTCAACCCCCCGGCAAAGTGCGTCGGGGCGCCTTGGTTCGGCGGCGTCTCGTTCCGGCTCCAATGCAGCTCACCAACTCACAACAACTTGCAGGTCCTGCTTATAGCGAACGCGAGGGCCGGCCAGATACTCACACGTGACACTATCTGCGATAGTTTCTATTCTGCTTCAGCACTTGACGTCTTTTGTTTTTAACGTCGCCTTTGCAGCTATCGGTCGCCGCCAGAGCGCGCATAATTATGCAGTTGGCCCTCATTGGCATCGCATCAATCCGATGCACCTGCAGCTCTCACTGTTTCACATAGGCCGCCTGGTGAGGCGTCGATCATCCCGTCACAAGGAACCGTTCTCGCGCGGTGACCTGGAGGCCACACCCGCGGCTTGCATCGTATTGCACCTCGATCTGGCCGCGCTTGGCGCTTCCCAACCCATAAACGATGGGACTTGAGACTTTCAAGCGAGAACCAATTGGATGCCGGCAACGAGCAGAACCGCCACGAGGATGAACCTGATAGCTGTCTGGCTCAACCATTTCAGGCCGATAACCGTTCCTGCGACGGCACCGGCCAGCGCGGAGATTGCGTAAAGCGCCAAATCCGAGGACGGAAATTGGCCGGTGAAAAGAGCTCCGACGAAGCCGACTGTGGAATTAGCCAGGATAAAAGGGGGTGATAGCGCCGCGGTCTGCTTAGGTGATGCCCAATTCAGTGCGATGAGCGTCGGGGCGAGGAACACTCCGCCGCCCACGCCGGTCAGGCCGGAAACCAGGCCGAGGACCGCGCCAATGCTCACGCTTGCCCGGAGCGGAGTTTCGCAAATGCGATCGGCGGCTCGTCCGCGCCGCATGATCATCACGGCGCTCGCCAGAAGAAGAACGATCCCGGTCAGTGTCTTGTAAATGTGTTCCTCGAGCACAATCGAGCCACCGGCAAGCGCCGCTGGCATCGATGAAAGCAGAAGCGGGCGCAGGATTATCCAGTCTACGACTTTGTTGCGGTTGAAGAGCCACGTAGAATAAGTCGCGACAACAATGTTGAGACCAAGCGCCGTCGGGCGCATCTCTGTCGATGGCATACCAGAGAAAGCCATTAGCGACAGGAATGCAGTGCCACCCGCCTGGCCAACGGTCGCATAGAGCAGTGAGATGATCGCGAAGAGCAGAGAAACCATGCTTCACCGATCTTGGCGAAGTTCTTCGCCTTGGTTGCACCAACCGCATCACGATTCGTGCGTGAGGTGCCGGCGCAATTATCTTTCCGCTAGGGGGCGGATTCCGAGCGCTTAACCGGGGATCCGCGCGGCCGGAGGTGCAGTCAGTCCAAGTTCCTTTGACGATTGTCATGTGTCGACTGTCCCCATCAATTGCCAAGGTTGGTACTTGACTGGGCTGCGAGAGGGCTGCGCTTGGGGCACCGACGGTTGGACTTGCGGCGGCCGCCGAGAGGAGCTGCACCTTTCTTGGTCTAGGTCAACTCGTGCCGCGGCTCGCACAAATGGCGCTGTCGCCTTTCCTCCCGATGTCATGATTGCTTCAATGGACTTACTTTGCGACCAACCGTCCGCCTTTCAAGCTCTTGTCCCGACGGTTGATTTTCGCGAAATCAATAGTTGGTACGACACTTGCTGGACTGGTCCAATCCGGGGTCCTCTCCCTTCTGGAGATGCGCATGCAAAGTGTCCTCTGCATCAAGCAGGTCTCGCGACTGCGCGTATCTCCCATTGCGCCTTGGACATGGCCATTTTCTGCCCCTTCGATTCATTTGCGCCGGACCTGCCGAACGGACCCGCTGAGACGCCGGGCAATCATGCGAGGAGTATGGCTTCGGCTTTGGCTGTTCCGTGTTGCTCATCGATCGCGTTCCCGACGCCCTCATAGGGCGGAGGATCAGCCAGCGGTTAGCGATGGCAATTCGCAAGATTGGGAAGAAAAATGACACTCCTGTTGTCTTCGGCAAGCAGACAATCGATACCGACAACGCGCAGGTCGAGTCCGGCACCGCCAAGCGCATCGGCGTGCTCTACCTTACCTGTATCGCGGAGTTCAGTGCCAAGGATCGTGCCAAGGATCTCCTCGCGCTCGGCCTTGAGACAAAGCGAAGCGTCGTTCGGACAGGACCCGGGTTTCTCGCCATCCAATCTGAACAGAGCCGGCCCTGTAGCCGCTCATGCTGTTTGGTTCGTCTCTCCAGCTGAGTCGCCAGGGTCCTCGGACTTTCTATCACTGCCAGACCATCAACATGGACGATGGCGCGGCCGATTTGGCCAGTGCCTCGGACCAGGGATGATGACGGCATCTCGGCTGTTTGACGGGACGATCATGCCGGCGCAGCCAGCGGCAGGGCAACGAATTCGGGAATGGCGTCTGACGCAGCGTGCGGCGCTCAGACGTCACGAAGAACAAACCCAAGAGTTCAGGTCATGGAATGGAATTTGGCTCCGCCTGAAACAAGCGCAATCGAACACAGTGACCGGGAGCTTGATCGACGTTCTGAGGCGCCCATCATGGATCT
The DNA here is from genome assembly GCF_004212635.1 of Bradyrhizobium genosp. SA-3. Taxonomy (GTDB): domain Bacteria; phylum Pseudomonadota; class Alphaproteobacteria; order Rhizobiales; family Xanthobacteraceae; genus Bradyrhizobium. Next base: position 32,968 of record NZ_PSRT01000091.1, read on the forward strand.
CTTTAGCTTCACCGAATGCGCGAACCAGACGCATTCGCTCAGAGCGCTGTTCGAGCTTCTTGTAAGCTGTGCCACCGAGGAAGGGTTCAGTGAAATCGCTTACGGCGCTCTCAACTTCGTCGAGCCACTTCGGCTGGCGGAGTATCCACCTCCGACTGTGGCTGTGAAGTGGCCGCCAGACTGGTGCGACCGATACTTCAAACGCAAGTACCATACTATCGATCCGGTGGTCCGGCGGACGCCGATGCATTCGCGGCCGTTTTTGTGGGATCAACTCGCCGACCACCATCAACTTCAACCGGACGAGAGGCGCTTTCTGGACGAAGCGAGAGAGTTCGGCCTGAAGCATGGCATGAGCGTGCCATTGTTTGGCCCGTTGGGTCGTGTATCTGTGGTGTCGTTTGCATCTGCGTCCGACGATGCTGATCCTCAGGACCGCATCGGTCATCTCAACGCGCTGGCCTGGCAGTTTCACACCGCCTATGGCGACATCGCTCGTCCCTGCAATAATGGTTGCGAAAGAAATGTTACACTATCGCAGCGCGAGATCAGTTGCATGCGTTGGGTGGCAGAGGGGAAATCGTCATGGGAAATTGGGATGATCCTGGAAATCAGCGTGAATACAGTCAATTTTCATATCAAGAATGCGATGCGAAAGCTGGGTGCGACCAGCCGGATTCAAGCGATCGTTATGGCTATGCGCCTCAATCTTCTTTGAATTCATCAGTCGAATGGAACGAGCACCAACTGCCAAATGTTTGCTTCCAGCTTCTGGTCAGCATGGCAGTTTCGGCGAAATCGCAGATACAACGCTCCTCGCGACAAGCGCTCTCAAACCTCACGCTGCGTGAGGTTGTGGAGCTCCATAACCGTCGATGACGTGCCGAATCGACTGACCTGGTGCGCCAGCGTTCGAGTCAGGCGGCGTCGTTCCATCCAGCCGGTGACCCAGCCCTAGA
>NZ_PSRT01000092.1 GCF_004212635.1 Bradyrhizobium genosp. SA-3
CGACGCGGCGGAGGCGACCGCCGCCGGCATTCGCGACAAGGGCGGCTGGGCGGAAGCAGCTAGCTGCGATGCCGCGAGCGCTGCGGACGTCAACGCGCTGGCGAAAACCGTGATGCAGAAGTTTCCGCGGCTCGACGTCGCCGTGACGACGCCCGGGCTCAACATCCGCAAGACCATCCTCGACTACACCGAGGAGGATCTCGACCGCGTCCTGAACCTCAACGTCAAGGGCACGGTCTGGTTCTTCCAGGCTTTTGGTCGCATCATGGTCGAGCAGAAGGGCGGCAGCATCATCGCCTGCTCCTCGGTGCGCGCGGTCACCATCGAGCCGGGCCTCGGCGTTTACGGCTCGACCAAGGCGGCGATCGGCCTCCTGGTGAAAGGTTTTGCCTCCGAGGTCGGACATGCCGGCGTGCGCGTCAACGCGATCGCGCCGAGCATCGCCGAGACCGCGCTGACCGGCCCGTTCAAGCAGCGGCCCGACATCTACAATCTCTACGCCGGTCACACCGTGTTCAATCGCTGGAGCAGCGCCGACGAGGTCGCCACTGCCGTGGCCTATCTCGCCTCGGATGCCGCGAGCTACGTCAGCGGCAGCACGCTGTTCGTCGATGGCGGCTGGACTGCCGTCGATGGCCCGCCGACCGGCCTCACCCAGCTGCACAAATAGGGGCGGTCATCGGCATCTAGCCGGTAAAACCCTCGCGCTGGCGCAGCTCCTTCCGGTCTGCGCTGGTCAGCAGCGCGATCAGAGCGGCCGCCTCCCTTGGATGTGCGGCCCGCGCGGTGACGCCGGCCGTGTACATCGTCACGAGTTCGCAGCCGGGCGGCAGCGATCCTGACAGCGCGATGCCGTCGGTCGCGATGATCTCGGTCGCCTGCGTGCAGCCGATCGGTCTTTGCGCGGTGGATGCCGCAAGCTCCCGCATCGCGGTTGCGCCGTTCGGAAAGATCTTGAGGCGTGAGGCGACCTCATAGGCGATGCCGAGCTGATCCAGCACTTTTGCGACGTGCTGTCCCGCGGTCGAGGCCTTGGTGTCGGGGACGTAGATCGCATCGGCGCTGCGCAAGACCTCGCGCAAATCGGCCTCGCTCTTCACCGTCACCCTGGGATCGCGGCTCCGAACCGCCAGCGCGGTCTCGACGCGGCCGACATCGGCGATCGAGGAGGGCGTGACAAGCTTCTCCTCGGCAAGCTTTGCAAGCAGCGCTTGCGTCAGGATCACGAGATCGGCCGGCGTTCCCGCTCGCAGCTTGTCGGCCATGAACCCGACCGCGCCGAACTCGCCGTCGATACTGAGGCTGGTCTGCGCCTTGAAGGCGTCGGTGAGGCCGCGCACCAGGCCCTGCGCTGCGCCACCGCTCAAAATGTTCACTGTCGTCACGATGCAAGCTCCGCCGCTGCAATGATCCTGTCGCGCGTGATCGGCAGGTCGCGCACGCGCACGCCGAGGCAGTCATAGACCGCATTGGCGATCGCTGCCGTCACCGGGCCGTGCGCGGCCTCACCGGCGCCGACCGGCTCGATCTCCGGCCGCTGGATGATCTCGACATCCACCGTCGGCACCTCGCTGAACCTCAGAATCGGATAATCCGTCCAGGTCGCTGACGTGATGCGCGTCCGATCGAAGCGGACACGCTCCTTCAGCACCCAGCTCGTTGCCTGGATCGCGCCGCCCTCGATCTGGTTGATGACACCGTCGGGATTGATGGCCTCGCCGACATCGACAGCAAGCGTCAGCCGCTTCACGCGGATGTCGTCGGTGCCTTCGATCTCGGCAATCGCGGCGCAATAGGCTCCCATGTTCTTGTAGCGCGCAAATCCGACGCCGTGACCGATGCCGGTTCGCTTCTGCGGCTTCCACGCGGCACGTCGCGCCGCGGCGCGGATGACGTCCTTGGCGCGCTCGTCGCGCAGATGACGCAAGCGGAATGCGATCGGATCCTCGCCGCGCAGGGCGGCGATCTCGTCGAGCAGGGACTCGATGGCGAACACGTTGCCTTGCGCGCCGAGGGTCCGCAGCGCTGAGGCGCGCACCGGCATCGTCAGCAGCCGGTGGCTCGTGATCGTCCAGGTCGGGAGATCATAGAGTGGAACGGCGTTGCGATCAGCGCCGCCGCCATTCGCAGCCGGCGGGTTGGACGAGATCATGCGCGGGTAGGGGTTTGCGATCTCGGTTGCCGCAAGCAGCGCCGGCTGCGCCGCGCGTCCGGGCCGCGCCGCATGGCCATTGCTCCAGATCGTATGGCGCCAGCCGGTGATCTCGTTGTCGGCATCGAGATCGGCCTCGATCTCGATGGCCATGGCCGCGCCGAACGGGGCATGGGACATCTCGTCGTGGCGCGACCACTGCACCCGCACCGGACGGCCGCCCGTGGCCTTCGCCAGCAGCACGGCATCGAGCGCGACATCGTCGGCCGCATTGTGCCCGTAGCAGCCGGCGCCCTCCATGTGCTCGACGACGATGTTGTCGGCCGGCCGCTTGAGCACGATCGCGAGATCGGCGCGCAGCAGATAGACGCCCTGGCTGTGGGTCCAGACATGGACGCGATCGCCATCCCATTGCGCCATGGCGCAGGACGGCGCGATCGAGCCGTGTGCGATGTAGGGGCGGGTGTACTGCCGGCGCAGGGTTTGGGCCGGCCTGTCCGTCGCTGCCGTCCTGGTGTCGACGACATCAGTCTCGACCGGCTGGCTTCTTAGGAAGCCTGCCAGATCATCTTCGTCGGGCAGCGGATCGCCGGCCGACCATGTCGCGCCCTTGCCCAGGGCTTTCACCGCGGCTTCCGCCGCGGCCTCGCCATCAGCAACCACGCCGGCAAAACCGCCGTCGCGGACGACGGCGACCAGGCCAGGGACAGCGCGCGCAGCCTCCTCATTGAGCGCAATCAATTTGGCGCCCGAAACCTCCGGCCGCAGCACGCGTCCGTGCAAAAGACCCGGTAGCGCGCAGTCGTGGATGAAGCGCGGCCGCGCGAACACCTTGTCGGGAATGTCGACTCGCTGGACCGAATGCCCGGCGAGGGCGCGCTTCGTAGCGCTCTTCGCTGTCGCGCTTGCGGTCGCGTCGTGATCAAGAGAAACCTCATCAGCCAGCTCCCAATAGCTGGTCCTGACATTGCCAGGTCCCGAGATCGTGCCGTCATCGACAGCGAGCAGCGCCGCATCGATGCCGAGACGCTCCGATGCAGCGGTGAGGAAGCGCTGGCGCACTTCGGCACAGGCGTGGCGCAGCGCGCGGCCGGATTGCTGAATCGACAGGCTGCCCGAGGTGACGCCCTCGTTCGGGCTCATCGCCGTCGAGGCGCGGATCATCTCGATCCTGATGATGTCGACATCGAGCTCGTCCGCCGCAATTTGCGCCAGCGCCGTGACGATGCCCTGGCCGATCTCGACCTTGCCCGGCGAGATCGCCACGCTGCCTTCGCCGGTGAATCGCACCCAGGACGACAGTCTTGGATTCGCCGCCAGGCTGACCGGCAGTTTCGGGGCAGGGACCGTCATAGGGCTGCCATCTCCGACGCCGCCCGCAGCACCGCGCGGACCATGCGATTATGCGATCCGCAGCGGCACAGATTACGATCCAGTGCCGCTTTGACCTCGGCCTCCGTCGGTAACGGATTGCGCTTCAGCAGTGCTGCCGCACTGATCAGGATCCCCGAGACGCAATAGCCGCATTGCATTGCCTGCTCGGAGATGAAGGCGCGTTGCAGCGGGTGCGGTTGCTCGACCGTGCCAAGGCCTTCCACCGTGACGACGTCCTTGCCCACGACCGACCACATCGGCATATCGCATGAAGCCATCGCGCGGCCGTCGACCATGACGTAACAGGCGCCGCACTCACCGGCGCCGCAGCCGAAATGCGCACCGGTGACAGCGAGCCGGCTGCGCAGCACGTCGAGCAGCGTCTGGTCAGGATCAACATCCACGGCCATCGCTGCGCCGTTGAGCTGGAATTGAATGGCAGGCATTCTCGCTCTAAGGCCTCACGACTTGTCGAACTTCTTGACGACGTCGGCCCATTTCTCGATGTCGCCGCGCAGGAATTTCTCGAACTGTTCCGGCGTCATCGACATGGGCACGGCGCCCTGTTCCGTCCAGAGCTTGACGATGTCGGGTCGCTTCACCATTGCGTTGACAGCCGCATTGAGCTTGTCGATGACAGGCTTCGGCGTACCCGCGGGAGCCATCAGGCCGAGCCAGATCGTCGCCTCGTAGCCGGGCACACCGGCTTCGATCGCGGTCGGCACGTTGGGCAGCACGGCCGAGCGCTGCTTGCCGGTGGTGGCGAGCGCGCGCACCTGGTTCTCGCCGATGTTCGGCGCCATTGCCGGCACCGCGTCGATCATCATCTGCACCTGTCCGCCAATCACGCCGCTACGCGCCTCGCCGCTGTTGCGATAGGGCACGTGGACGATTTCGACGCCGGCCATGGCTTTGAACAGCTCGCCGGCCATGTGATAGGGGGTGCCCTGGCCGGAGGAGGCGTAGTTCAATTTGCCCGGCTGCGCCTTGGCGAGCGCGATGAACTCCTGCAGCGTCTTCGCTGCGACTTGCGCGTTCACCACGATGACGAGATCGGAATAGTTCACCGGCGCGATCGGTGCGAGGTCGCGCATCAGCTCGTACTTGCGCTTGTCCGGCGTCAGCAGCGATTCGTTCGCGGTCTGGGTATTGGACATCATCAGCAGCGTGTAGCCGTCGGGCGGCGACTTCGCCGCTTCGACCGTGCCGATGACACCACCTGCTCCTGTCCGGTTCTCGATCACGAAGGGCTGGCCAAAGCTCTCCTGGAGCACGTTGCCGATCAGCCGGGCCGCGACGTCCGCCGGTCCGCCGGCGCCAAAGGGCACCACGATCCGGACTGCGCGGGTAGGATAATCCTGCGCCAATGAGGGGGCTGCGGAGAAGGCGCCGAGCAGGCCGACGGCGACCATCAGCACGAATCTTCGGACTTTCATGCCCACCTCCCTGATGTCGTTCTTGTTGGCCGGCACTGTAGCGGCAGGGGATGCGGACTGTCGACGGCTCACAAAGCCGATCGCGCCGGAATATCGGGACGGTCTCGGTGTGGCCGCGCCGCTCTTCGCAGTCGCGGCAGGAACCGGCCGCGCACGTGATCTGAGCAAATCGCATGGGCATTGCCGGATAAATGCCCTCGGCTGATAGGTATTTTGGTGTTACGAAATTGGCCATGAACCAGCACGCCAAAATCGAAATCCGCCATTCGACCTGTCCGCATGATTGCCCCTCGGCTTGCGCCCTCGATGTCGAAGTGATCGAAGGCCGCAGCATCGGCCGCGTGCGCGGTTCGAAGCAGCAGACCTATACGGCCGGCGTCGTCTGCGCCAAGGTCGCCCGCTACGCCGAGCGCATTCATCACCCCGAGCGGGTGACTTTTCCGATGCGCCGCATTGGGCCGAAGGGCTCCGGGCAATTCGCGCGGATCTCCTGGGACGAGGCGCTGGACGAGATTGCCGATCGCTTCAATCAAGCCGAGCGCGAGTTCGGCGCGGAATCGATCTGGCCCTATTACTACGCCGGCACGATGGGTCTCGTGATGCGCGACGGCCTCAACCGCCTCACCCATGTGAAGAAATATTCGCGCTTCTATCAGACCATCTGCGCCAATGTCGCCCGCATCGGCTTCGCGATCGGCACCGGCAAGATCGCCGGCGTCGATCCGCGCGAGATGGCACTATCCGACCTCGTCGTGATCTGGGGCACAAATCCCGTCAACACCCAGGTCAACGTGATGACGCACGCCTCGCGCGCGCGCAAGGAGCGCGGCGCGAAGATCGCTGCCGTCGATATCTACGACAACGAGACCATGAAGCAGGCTGACATCAAGATCATCCTGCGGCCCGGCACCGATGGCGCGTTCGCCTGCGGCGTCATGCACGTCCTGTTCCGCGACGGCTATGCCGACCGCGCCTATATGGACAAATACACCGATTGCCCTGATGAGCTCGAGGCGCATCTGAGGACGCGCACACCGGAATGGGCGTCCGCCATTTGTGGCGTGCCGGTGTCGGAGATCGAGGCCTTCGCCAAGGCGGTTGGCGAGACCAAGCGCACCTTCTTCCGCTTCGGCTACGGCTTTACGCGCAGCCGCAATGGTGCCACGCAGATGCACGCGGCAAATTGCATTCCCGCAGTGACCGGCGCCTGGCAATATGAAGGCGGCGGCGCCTTCTTCAACAATTACGCGCTGTGGCATTTCAACGAATCCATCATCGAAGGCCACGACGCGATCGACAAATCCACGCGCGCCCTCGACCAGTCGCAGATCGGCCGCATCCTCACCGGCGATGCCGAAGCCCTGCAGGGCAAGGGCCCGATCAAGGCGATGCTGATTCAGAACACCAACCCGATGACGGTTGCGCCGGAGCAGGCGCTGGTTCGGCAGGGCTTTGCGCGCGAGGATCTGTTCGTCGTGGTGCACGAGCAGTTCATGACCGAGACCGCCGAGATGGCCGATATCGTGCTGCCGGCGACCATGTTCATGGAGCATGACGATCTCTATTACGGCGGTGGCCACCAGCACATCTCGGTCGGCCCGAAGCTGATCGACCCGCCCGGCGAATGCCGCTCCAATCACGAGGTGTTGCAGGCGCTGGCGCCGCGGCTCGGCGCGAAGCATCCTGGTTTCGAGATGACGCCCCGTGAATTGATCGACGCGACCTTGAGGCTCAGCAATCACGGCGACATCGCCGGCCTTGAAGCTGATATCTGGCGCGACTTGCAGCCGGATTTCCGCACCTCGCATTATCTCGATGGCTTTGCCCATGCCGACGGGAAATTCCATTTCAAAGCCGACTGGGCGCATCCGCCGTTCGGTCAGACGATGGGCGATTTCGACAAGATGCCGTCGCTGCCGGATCATTGGGCGGTGATCGAGCACAGCGATCAGGCCCATCCATTCCGGCTGGCGACCAGCCCGTCGCGCAGCTTCCTCAACACCACCTTCAACGAGACGCCGTCCTCGAAGGCGCGAGAGGGCCGGGCCAGCGTCATGATCCATCCCCTGGACGCGGCCGCGCTCGACATCGCCGATGGCGATGCGGTGACGCTCGGCAACAGCCGCGGCGAGACCACGCTGGTCGCAACACTGTTCGAGGGCGTGCGGCGTGGTGTGCTGATCGCCGAATCCGTTCACCCGAACAAGGGTCATATCGGCGGCCGCGGCATCAACATGCTGACGGGCGCGGACACCATCGCGCCGATCGGCGGGGCGGCATTCCACGACAACAAGGTCTGGATCAGGAAGGCGACCGCGGGCTGAAGCACGCTGTCGTTTCGATTGCTCTATAAATTTGCGTCGAGGCGCTAAAGCGGCGCCTCGCCGCAGATTGCGCTTGCACCTGGCGCCCGAGCTGCCGCAAATGACAGCAAAGCGGAGCCAAGGAAGCGAGCGGGCCATGAGCGACACCACAGCCGTCATTACCGAGAAGCGCGGGCAGGCGTTCTGGATCACCATCAACCGGCCGGAGAAACGCAACGCCCTGAACGGCGACGTCATCGCCGGCATCACCAAAGGCTATCGCGACGCGCATGACGATAGGGACGTCCGCGTTATCGTGCTGACGGGCGCGGGCGACAAGGCGTTCTGCGCGGGTGCCGACCTGCAGAATTCCGGCGCGGCTTTCGCGATGGATCATTCCAAACCAAATGTCGACTATGCCGATCTGTTACGTTTGTCACAGAACGCCACCAAGCCCGCGATTGCGCGCCTCAGCGGCGTCTGCATGGCCGGCGGCATGGGCCTTTTGTGCATGACCGACATGGCGGTCGCAGCCGATCACGTCATCTTCGGCCTGCCGGAGGTGAAGGTCGGCGTGTTTCCGATGCAGGTCCTGAGCCTGCTGCAGAGGATCGCGCCGCCGCGGCTCGTCAACGAATGGGCGCTCACGGGGGAGCCGTTCGACGCCAAGGCGGCGCAGGCCGCGGGCCTCCTCAATTACGTCGTGCCCTCGGCCGAGCTCGATGCCAAGGTCGACTGGCTGATCGGCCGCATCGTCGACAAATCGCCGACCGCGATCCGCCGCGGCAAATACGCCATGCGCGCGATCGCCTCGATGTCGTTCGACGAGAGCATCGCCTACACCGAAAGCCAGATCGCTCTGCTCGCGATGACCGAGGATGCCAAGGAGGGCTTGAAGGCGTTCAGCGAGAAGCGCTCGCCATCGTGGACGGGAAAATAGGCGATCATTTCGGGCACGGTTGGATGCTGTGGTCGTTCAATGCACCGCTATTCCGCGGAATGATCGGCGCTTAGTCGAATAAGGAGTGATCTTGTCCGCTCCTCGCGACGCTTCTTTGTGGCCGTGATCAACTGCTTCCCGGTGCGCTTGGCGTAGGTTGGCAGTTGGCGGCTTGATCTATGACGGCCTGCGGCGCGCAACTCTGCGTCCGTGAGATCGCTGTCGGCACCTTCGGTGAAGCCTCCGTGCCGGAAGGAAGTAAAGGAAAGTTCCTGACGAAGGCCGGCCTCCGCGATGATCTGCTTTACCACGCTGCGCAAATAACGCAGGTCCTTGCGTGGCGTAATCCATGGAAGCGGGGTTGCCGACCGACGATGGGCATGGTCACGCCGGAATACCAGGCCCGGGAGCGAGGTCTTTTTAAGCTCGTCGAGCTCGTCCATAAGTTCAGGAAAGAGAGGGGCGCCCGTTTCATCTAGTAGTGGCCACCAGGCTTCCTCTCCATTCTTTGGGTGCACGATCCTAACGCTGTTTGGCCGTTCGCTAGGACGGTAGTGCGACATGTCGAAGGAGCCAAACACGTGCTGCTCCCGCTGCAGCCATTCCCATGACAACAAAGCAGCAGTTGCGATCGAGCGATAGTCGAGCCTTTTCGCGGCAGCCCTGAACGCAACCAGTTCATCCCAAGTTGCGGTTGGTGTGGGCCGTATCGGCTGGCCGGGCGCACGTGATCTTAATCCCATCCGTGAAAATGGATTGCTCGCTGGTACCACTTTTTCTTGGGCGCGCTGGCCAACGAACCAGGCGCGTCGGCAGCTCGCCATGGCCACATTTGCATAGCGACGACGCTCGCGGACGACGACCTCTCCATTCTTGCGTACTTTTGTTACGACTAGCAGCTTTCCATAAACTGCGTCGACAAAGGCCTTCGTGAAATCGGACAATTGCTTCGACCCAACGCGACTTCCATCTTTCAGCTCGTGATTGGCAAAGAGCGCGAGGCTCCTTTTGTACTGGCGCTGAGTGGTGCTTTCGATCTCGCCCCACTTCTGGTGAGCTTGGAAGATGCCGACTAGCCAATCGAATGTGCCGGGTTCGGGGGAGGCCGGCATCATGTCACTTAGGCCCCGTGAGTGCCAACTGTCGAATGCGGGCAAGAGGACTTTCTCAACCCGCTCGACGGCACTGGCATAATCGCTCCCTAAAGCTTCAGGGCTCAAATCGCAGCCCTGCCGACGAGCCCAGGTTGGCGGCGCAAAATAATAAGCCACCGTATTGTTCGCCAACAGTTTTCGTTGACAATATCGAGGAAGCTTTTGCGCCGTATCAACTGAGATCATACCAGACATAAGAGATCCTCCGGCTCCCTGGCGTCACTTCTTCCAATAGGTGCTGCGAAGTGATCCATGGTCGCCTTCGACCAGACTGGCTGCCGCAGCCGTCCTGTTCCGCGACAGCTGACCGGTGGCGGTGCGTCTCCTCGGCGGATCGCGCGCGCAAGTTCGCCTGTGTCCTTAAAGTCCAGGTAGGCGGCGGCCATATCCGCTCTCATCATCGCTGGCCAGGTTCCAGCGGGTGGGTAGCGAGCAGGCAGCGCGGTGCGTCGTGAAGATGGGCGGTCTGATCTCACTAATGGGGCCCGCTTAGGTCCAACAAGAGCTGAATTCGCTGAACAATGACGTCCGATCTGGAAGATCTAGATGATCTCTACTCGTGGTCGGTGGAGCGAGAGTCGCGATGGGTGATAAAATGGACTTTTACGATCAAAGAGTTTTTCGCTCTACTGCGCAGTGCGACCTAGCGGGGATAGGCCAAGTTAGCGCGCGAAAAGGAGACCTTGGCGTGCAGTTCTCGAGGAGAATCAATTCTGATCGGCAGGACCCCCAAAAGTGGACATAGTCATTATCGCCGTTGGCAGTCGTCGGGGGGCCGCTAGCAGGCAGTCAACTGCTTTAGATGCATCATCAATGGCTTTTCCGACAGATTCGCCGGTGGACTTGCATTAAGTATGTCGGAGCGTTGTCCGGTGTCGGAATTTGGATGTGCGCGCTGCACCAGACCGGCTATTTGTCGAAGCATGGCAAATTCGTGCATGTGTTGGGCCGCTCGCTTATCGATCCACCCGGTCATTCCCGGCCACCTCATTGCATAAGCCAGCCGTGAACTGACGGCCTATAGCTACACGCTTGAAGCAGCCGGTCGATTCAAAGCCGAATTTGCAACCAGAGACGAAACCAGTTCAGGTGAGAAGAACTAAGGAACATTTTCCCATGCTCCAGATCAGGATCTGTGGAATGCAGAGGAGTGTGCGTTAGGAAATTTCGTCCTCCGACTGGCGGAGTCCCTCGCTTGCGCGCGTGCGGCTGCCGCCGCACCGGGCTCTCGTGAACCGAGCCGCTTTGCGTCTCGGCCTGCGGCGTCGATCCCTCGCGCAGAGACTAGCGGTGCTCCTCGCCGGGGGCACTCGGGAAAGGGGCTCGCCTGCGGCGATCGCTATCACTGCCCCGTTTCCGGGTGCCGCTATTGAACCGGTCTCGTCGCTGCACTCGGACCCGCGTGCCCCTTCGGGTCGCTATGCTCACGCTCTCCGGGTGCCATTTTTGGTTGAGGCGACGTGCCGTTGGCGCGCGCCTAGCCACGCCTGCAGCCCAAGGCACTTCAATCCCATCAAGAATCGGACGCTGGCGGTCTGCGTCGCAGAGTTCGCATTCTCTGATACAGACGCCGATCTTGCCGTGGCGGGTTATACGACTGCCTTCGAAGGCAATCGCGCGATTGTGAGAACTTCTTCACAAGCCAGCAAGCTCATGAACTAGCTCGTTGGAGTCTTGCCGGATTCCCGGTCGACATGATGACTACGAGCGGAGCGGGAGGCGGGAGGAGAGTGAAAGGTTTGCGGCGGTTTTTCCGCGATGGGTTGGAGGCCGAGAGAGTGGCTCCTGGCCGCCCGTCGTGGAGAACCGAGATGACGGAGGCTGTCCAAAAGATCACCCTGTCGCCTTCGCGCGACATCCCCTTCAACAAACTGGTACTCAGACAATCGAAGGTTCGGCCTCTCAAGGCCGGAATTTCGATCGAGCAATTCGCCAAAAGTATCACACACCGTACGCTTCTGCAGAGTCTCAATGTGTGGGCGATTGTGGACGCGGAAGGCAAGGGGACCGGCATGTTTGAGGTGTCGGCGGACGGCCTTCGCTACCGCGCGCTCGGACTTCTCATGAAGCAGAAGCGAATGGCGAAGGCGCAAGCCTTTCTTTTTGTCGTGCGCGAGGGCGGCGTCCTTGAAGACGAGATCATGTCCTGGAAGCTGCGCATGTTCATGCCCACGGACGCAAGCGGCATCGAGATCCTGTCGAAAGTGCTCGACAGTTATCCGCTTGCACCCATCGGCGAGCGGGAGGCTGCGTGATGTCCCGCGAGCCTTGCGAACTGGCACGCCGCCTCGCGCGCGAGGCGGAGGCGGTGTGCCGACACTATCTCTCCAATGGCAAGCGGTCGGGTCGGTACTGGGTCGTCGGTGACGTCCACAACACGCCGGGGCGCTCGCTGTTCGTGCGCCTCCAGGAATCACCTAAAGGCCCAGCTGGCAAGTGGATCGATGCTGCGACCGCGGCACATGGCGATCTGCTCGACATCATCCGGGAAAGCCTGGCGCTGCGGAGTTTCCGCGAGGTCGCCGAGGAGGCGAGGCGCTTTCTGAAGCTACCTCGTTCTGAGCGGCAATCTACCCCGAAACTCGTTCGTCCAACAGTGCTGGCAGGATCGCAGAAAGCCGCCCGCCGGCTCTTTGCGATTTCCGACCCGATTGGAGGGACGGCGGTCGAAACATATTTGCGCCGTCGTGGGATAGCCCGTATCCACGATGGTGGAAGCCTGCGCTTCCACCCACGTTGCTACTATCGAGCCGACGAGCGTTCGCCGGCCGAGACCTGGCCAGCGATGATTGCCCGCGTCACGGACCTCGATGGACGGATCACCGGTGTGCACCGCACCTGGCTCGATCCAGTTGGCTTTGATCGAAAGCGGCTTGGCAAGGCTCCGGTTGACACACCACGACGTGCCATGGGCAACCTGCTAGGCAACGCCGTTCGCTTCGGCGCGGGGGACGATGTGCTCGCTGCTGGAGAGGGTATCGAGACCATGCTGTCGCTGCGGCACGTGTTGCCGACGTTGCCGATGGCAGCCGCGCTTTCGGCCAACCACCTCGCAGCTATGTTGCTGCCAACTGGCCTGCGTCGGCTCTATATCGCACGCGATGCCGATGCCGCCGGAGATGCCGCACAGGCTATTCTCACCCAGCGCGCGGAAGCCGTCAGCATTGAAGTGATCCCGCTATCGCCGCGGGTGGGCGACTTCAACGACGATCTGCAAATCTTCGGCTCTGATGCCATCCGAGAAGCGATGCGGCGTCAACTCGTCCCAGAGGACGTCACCCGTTTCCTGCATTCGTCGACGGTAGCCGCTGGATAGCTCCGGTGCTTCGATCAAAGTCGACAGGTCTATCATCGAGAGGCGTTTCCGGAAGAGCACGCGTCCTCGGCCTTCTAGAGGGCGATCGGACGGCAAGCGGCCCAGGCCGGCAATGGCTACATCCGGCTATTTTCCGCCGCGCGCATGCAACAAGAAGGCGCATTGTCTATCTGGTCCGCGCGCTTTTGCATCGCGAAGCAAAATAGCCGGCCTTCGCCATCCTCCGCTGCCGCTCTGGCCCTTTCGGGTTCTGGCCCGTTCCGCCCGCCGTCTGAGTGATCGCCACGAAGGCCGCGATGGGCGCGGCCAACCCGGCAAAGGACCTCTTCGATGACCGACCACCACGACATCGAATCCCCGCACACCTCTTCTCCAACTGACCACATCCTCACCGAACTACAGCTCTTCGGCTATCGTCCCTTCGACGACCAGCCCGATCCACGGCCGCTTCCCGAGGCCAAGATGATCGCCGGCGCCACTTCCGAAATCTTCGATGCCCTGGTCGCGACGTTGAGCGACACGCGGCTTGAGCCGGACCTTAATGATCTGCTCTGGTCGACGTCAACCTATTCCATCGGGCCGTCGACCGCATCGGACGTCAACTCGACGACAACGAACAGGCGCAACAAAAGAGCCAGCGCGAGCAGAACGGCTCCGAAGTCAGATCGGTCGAGCTCGAACGCCTGACGGCGGAAGGCATCACATTGATCGAGCGCCGCAACTGCCTGGAGCTCTTCCGCGATCAGGCCATCGAACGCTTTGAGGCTCACACCGGATCATCCTGGCGCCCTCGGTCAGGATCACTGGTGAATCACCGCGCATTGACCGCAGCGATGATCGACTCCCGCGACTTCATCGCGGCCAAGCGTCGTGCCGAAACCGAGGTCTTGTTGCCGCCGGGCCCGAAGATCGCACTCACAGGCGGGCTCGACTTCAACGACTATCATCTCATTTGGGATCGTCTCGACAAGGTTCATGCCAAGCATCCCGACATGGTCCTACTCCACGGTGGCTCTCCCAAAGGGACCGAACTGATCGCCTCCAAATGGGCGACTAACCGGAAGGTGCCTCAAATCGCCTTCAAGCCCGACTGGACGAAGCACGCCAAGGCAGCACCGTTCAAGCGCAACGACGCCATGCTCGAACTCTTGCCGATCGGCGTCATGCACTTCCCGGGCACGGGAATTCAGGACAATCTCGCCGACAAGGCGAAGCGGCTCGGCATCCCTGTCTGGAGGTTCGGCGGCGCGTGAGCGCCGTCTTCTCCACTCCAAGCCGTCAAGGCGGAATTGCTTAAAGGCGCAACTCCGCCTCCTTTCGCTTTCAATATTCCAGAGTTTCGCCGTGGTGGTGGAAGCGCGACGGGTACATCTATGCACAGGAGCCACCACCGTGCTCGCCCTTGCACTTGTTTCTGAACACAATCGGCATTGGCTTTGTTCTGCTGGGCCATCGTTGCGAGTGCTGTGTATGTCCTTCTGTGTTTCCTCGCACTAAGTATCGGGATGATCGCGTTTCATGGCGGCGCCGGCATCGTCTGGGAGCAGTTCGCGAACGCGTGAGCGGCGAGACCGCCGAGCGAATGTGGATATGAAGCAGATCGACATGGCGGAAGCCGCGGAACAGTTGCTGGCGACGACCGCTTGGCGCTCACTGCTGAGAACGACCAAGCCGGAGAAACGGGCGGCTGCGCCAAACGAGGCGCAAGGCTGTGATGCATACTCGCTGCGGAGGACACAAGAGCCGGTGCCGCCTGAGCGGTCCCGGTCAGCATCAAAGTTTCGGCCGCGCGCCTGCCCGGCGCGCGGCCGACACAGCGGCGTCCGCTAAATGGAAGGCATGCCATGATCAAGGCCTCGATCCCTCTGATCTATGCCGTTTGCGGCAGCAAACGGGACGGCTGTATCGTGCTCGTCAATCAGCAGCAAGCGATGAGGCTGGACGCATTGATCGTGTGATGCCTGGAGCATTTGAGATTGCTGTCTGGGGATTACCCCGGTCGCATTCTCGCACCTAGCACGCGGGAATACGAAGTCGGGCGCTAGCGTTTGCCAAGATGCGTCTTTCTTGCCGTTGATGCTCCGGCGCCAGCAGGCGTTCGATCGACCCAGGTATGTCCTTGTGCTGCGTCGGCATCGGCCGCCATGGTGGTCTCCGTCAGTTCGTTCATGGCGCGTCCAACGCAACCTCGAATGGGCTGATCAGGCCCGAGGGACGGCAAGAGCCTCGATCGCCTTCCCGCAACGGCTGCGCCTGCTTTTTTCCCCTGCCGCGAAGAGGCGACATTCCTCGCGGAAGACAAAAAAGCAGGCTATCGCCGTCCTCCGCTAGCGCTGCGGGCCTGAAGGCTGCGGGCCGATCGCTCCCCGGGCCAAGGATCGCCATCGAGGCTGCGATAGGCGCGGCCCGAGCAACAAACGGAGACCACCATGGCTACCATCGGCAACTTCACCGCTTCGGACAATGGCTACATCGGCTCGATCAAGACGCTGACGCTGAACATCAAGGCACGCTTCGCCGCATCCGAGAAGGACAACGAGAAGGCGCCGGACTACCGCATCTTCGCCGGTATGATCGAATTCGGCGCCGCCTGGAAGAAGACCGCCCGCGAAACCGATCGCGAATACCTCTCGGTCAAGCTCGACGATCCGAGCTTTCCGTCCCCGATCTACGCCTCGCTGGTGAAGGTCGAAGGTGACGAGGGCTTCACCCTGATCTGGTCCCGCCGCAACGGCGACTGATCCCTCGCGATCAAAAGCCCCGCCTCCTTGGAGGCGGGGCTCTTTTGCGCTTCTTGCGCCGCTTTTGCGGGAAGAAGAGCATTTTTCTTTGAAGAGATTGCTAAGGGCTCCGCCCTCGCGCGGGCAAGGGTGAAGCACGGCTCGCCGTGCCGGCCGGAGCGGTATCCCCGGTCTTCCGCGCAACGGATCTTCATGACGACGATGTCGTCAGGCGCGTGCAGACGCGCGCTGTTGGCGCGCCCTTATCAGGCGGGTGATCCCCCTCCGCGTCCTGCCGCCCTTGCCCTTGCTACCCCAGGTCTCGCCGACGGGCAGGGTTGCAGCGCAGCGCTGCGCTTCAACCTCAGCCCATAGGAGAATGACCATGAACATGATGACCCTATCCCAGAGCGAACGGCCTGCTTCGGGCGGTTTTCGCGTGGATGTATCGCGCGGCCAGCGGATCGGCCGCGTGTCGTCCGAGTGGTTTGCGCGACCGGATGACGAGCGCTTTCTGAATTTGCCGGACCTCTATGAGGCGGTACGAGGACGAGCCGAGCGCGCGCAGGCGCGAACGGTGGAGAGCCGGGCCATTCGGATGGAGGCAAATCGAGACAATTTGGAGCGGCTGGCCCTGACGGTACCGGGACGTAACGAGCCGGTGGTGCCGACCCATTGGAGCTTTGGCCAGTTGTGCACGCTGGTCGGTGCGCCGACATCCTATCTGCGGCAGCTTCCCGCGGCCCTGTCCGCCATCAATCTGCAACACGGCCTGCTGTCGCATCGCGCCGAGCTCGTGAAGACCCTGGAGACCAATAGCGGACGTGTTGAGCTTCGTGCTGTTACCGGGCCGGACTATGGCCGCATTTGGGATCATGAGTTGGTCGCCGCGGTCATGAAGATCGCGGGTAATGGCACCGGTGACACGCGGTGGAAGGTGCCGGGCGTGATGGATTGGGCGACCATGACCCACAATCCCTTTGTGGACGTGACCAGGGACACGACCACGCTCTACGCCAGTGACCGCGACGTGTTTCTGTTTCTGGTCGACGACACCAACCCAATCGAGGCGGGGCGCCTCCCGGACGGGTCGCCGGATTTGTATTTCCGGGGATTTTATTGCTGGAACAGCGAAGTTGGCAGCAAGACGCTGGGTATTGCCAGCTTCTATCTCCGCGCCGTCTGCATGAACCGCAATCTCTGGGGCGTGGAGAATTTCGAACAGATCAACATCCGGCATTCGAAATTCGCCGCGCGACGGTTTGCACATGAGGCCGCGCCCGCGTTGACGAGCTTTGCCAATTCCTCGCCCGCGCCATTCGTCGACGGCATCAAGGCTGCGCGGGAGCGGATTGTTGCCCGCACGGACGAGGACCGGGAGACTTTCCTCCGCAGGGGTGGATTTTCTAAATCCGAGGCCTCGAAAATCGTCGAAACCGTTCTGGGCGAAGAAAACCGCAAGCCCGAAAGCATCTTCGATTTCGTGCAGGGCATTACCGCATTTGCTCGTGGCAAGGCTCATCAGGACACGCGGCTTGAACTGGAAGGCAAGGCAAAGCGCTTGATGGAGCGTGCAATCTAACACTGTGAGCCGCGCAATCGGGATGGGTCGCGCGGCTTCGCTCAATGTCTGATGCGCCGCCGCCGATCCGGCAAGCCGGATCGGCGGCGGTGGCGCGTATCCGCGTCCGGCGCTCGCCGGGCCTCCGGCCCGGCTCGCGGAAGGTCAGGATCGAACCTTGGACACTTTCTCCTCAAGCAGATCTGCAGGCCGGACCTCCAACGCTTGGGCAATCTGCCAGATAGTGAGCAATGTCGCGTTCTGCAGCCCTCGCTCCAAGCTGCTTACAAAGGCCCGATCGACGCCCATGCGTTCCGCCACTGCCTCTTGGCTCAAGCCAAGGGCCAGTCGAAACCGACGCGCGTTCGCTCCAAAGACCTTGCGAATATCCATCCGCAGGATAGGAAGCAATCGCGTATTTCGGCGCTACGTGTTATAATACGCGGAGCTTGGATGAGGGTCACGGACGGAGTTTCGAAATGTGGGAACGCGGCCTCTTGAACGCTCGCCCGGGCGGGTGGCATGCCATATGCTACGACAGAGAACTGTTCGAGCCGAAAAGGCTCACGCCTCGCGATATCATTTCCGATCCCGCGTATATTGTAGTCACTGATGTCGAAGCCACCGCTTGATCCTGACGTCGCGGATGTCGCGCCGAACGAGCCGGCGTGGACGGCCTATGACAAACAGCATGTCGTCACGTACATTCGCCTTCTGCAGGCGGACGGTCAGGGCGCGGACTGGCGGGAGGTCGCGCGAATCGTCTTACACGTCGATCCGGACCGAGAGCCGGAACGTGCGCGGAAGGCATATCAGAGTCATCTTGCGCGCGCCAAATGGGTGACCGAGCAGGGGCGTCTTTTACGCGGCGCCGGCTCAAAATAGAAGAAAATCGCCGACTATCGGTTTGCAGCCAAAACAATTTTCTCCCGCTAACCAGTGGTCATTCCGGTGCACCACGTGGTGCCAAACTAGGGGCTTCCTACAACCGCCTCGTTCATACCTATTGCGCTGCAATCCTTGTTAGCTGCGTGCAATGGGGGCGGAAGCAATGCCTGAATTCGACTGGCGGTCGCCGGATTCCTACAAGAGCCTACAAGACGCCGAGATCACCGACATCGCCTGGGAATGTCTCCGCCGCAACGCCGACTATCGGCGTGAGTATGGGGTGATGATTGCCAACAGCCCGAACGGCGAAGTGACTGAGGAATTCAGGAGGAGGTGGGGCATCTGCTTTCGCCCATGACCCGCAGAGGTCATTCGACGAGCAGACGATCTTTTGGGCACCTGAGGTTTTAGCGGCGGTCGTTCCGGTCAAGGTCGCAATGGCCGACGACGGCAGGGTGCCGTCTCAGCCACTGCTCGACTTTACAGCCGGCCAAGTACGCCGCGCTGTCGACGGCTGGCATGCCGTGCTGCGCATCGGTTCGGTGGACCACCGCATTTGGTCCAAGCACGCGCCAGTGCTCGGCGCGTCATACACAGCCGAATTGCCGTTTGATGGCGATTTCGACGCGCGTGCGTATGCAGCCCGGCGGCTGTGGCGCGCGATGAATGGACGCGCGCCAGGTCCTGCATTTCACGAACTATCCAGACAGCGGCGTGAACGCCTGAGCGTCACGATCCGCTCGCTCGATGCTTACAGCGCCGGCGGTAGCTATCGCGTTATCGCGGAAGCGCTGTTCGGCAAAAGGCGCATTCCCGATCGCGCCTGGAAGTCGCACGATCTCCGCAATCGAACGATCCGCCTGGTGCAAGGCGGCCTCGCGCTGGTGCGCGGGGGCTACCGCAAACTTCTGCGGCCCGGGCGCAGGGACGAGTAGCGTCGTCCGAAGGGGTGCCGAAAATCGTACCCCCAAAATTCGGCATCCCCCTCCGAGATATTGCTCCTCCATGATAACCGCACACACGCCGGCCTGGCCAAGCGTAGTGCGCTGTCCTCTTGGAGTTCTCAAATGCCCGATCCGATGGCCGGTCTTCCCCCGCGATTCCTGCGTACACCTGAGGCCGCGCGCTATCTTGGCCTATCCGGTCGCACGCTCGAGAAGCACCGCACGTACGGTACTGGACCGACGTATCGGAAGATCGGCGGACGTGTTGTCTACGCCGTCGATGACCTTAAAGCGTGGGCCGACCGCGGCGCCAAGACGTCGACCTCCGACCCCGGCAAGGGCACCGTGCTCCCGGCCAAGAAGCATCCAGTCCTGCGTCCTTATGCAGGCCAGGAACGTCGCTGATCACGCGTGGAAGCAGTGACAATGCGACGCAAACACCAATCCGAGCGCGACCAGCTTGAGCTCTTTCGGGCGCTGCCCTGCGATCCTGCGCCCCGCGACGCGCAGGATCTGATGGCATATCCGTTCTTCTCCCTCGCAAAGACCAAGCGGATCGTGCCGATCGATTTCCGTGCCGGCGCGATCGCAATACGGGTCGAAGCCGTGCCGGAACACGGCATGGCGACCATCTGGGATGCGGACGTTCTGATCTGGGCTGCTTCCCAGATCGTCGAAGCCCGTGACGCCGGCTTGAAGACGTCGCGCCCGATGGCTGCAACGCCTTACGAGATTCTGACGTTCGTCGGCCGCGGCACCAGCGCGCGCGACTATGACCGGCTGAAGGCCGGTCTCGACAGACTCCAGTCAACGACCGTGCTGACGTCGATCCGCCAGGCGACAGAACGGCGACGGCATCGTTTCTCCTGGATCAACGAGTGGAAGGAGACAGCGGATGCAAACGGACGTCCATTCGGGCTCGAGCTGATCCTGCCGGATTGGTTCTATGCCGGCGTCATCGACGACGCGCTCGTGCTGACCATCGACCGTGCTTATTTCGATCTGACGGGCGGCCTTGAGGGCTGGCTTTACCGCCTCGTGCGCAAGCGTGGCGGTAGGGAGGAGGGCGGCTGGAGCTTTGACCTTGTGCATCTCCATGCCGAGTCCGGCATCCTCTCGCCGCTCAAGCACTTTGCTTACGACATACGCCAGATCGTCCAGCGTCAGACATTGCCCGGCTATCAGCTCGTGCTCACGCGCGACCCGAACGGTGCTGAGCGGCTGAACTTCGCGCCTTCGACTGTTGATCCCTTAACGGCGCGCTTGCGCCGGCGCGGTCTCATTCCAAATTCGGAGGACAACCTGTGAATCAGCTCGTGCTATCAGGGACCGCAACCCTCGTGCTATCGGGGACCCGATCCTCGTGCTATCGGGGACCGGAATCGAGCTTAAGAGTTTGTTTCTCGGCGCTTTCCCGCCGCTCTAACGTTACTAACCAGAAATCCTTCGGATTTCTTCTAATGGACCAAGCCGAAAGCCGCGGTGGAGGCGACCGGCAGCCGCAGGTAGCCGGACCGGTTTGGCTTCGCAAGCCGCACACGCGCTTCTCCGAACCTCAGGTTCACGTCTCCCAGTTCCGGTTTTGGGGAGCGGCGGCATGAGCGACCTCACCGAAGTGGAAGTGTTGTGGCTCGAGAAGCGCATTGAAAACCGCATTCGGTTCGGTCGCATTGTCGAGGAACGGAAGCTTGATCGTCACCGGCGGGTCCTGTCATTTGCGCCCGGCAACACCTTTGCCTTCGTCCGCTGGACCTCCAGCGACTTTGGCACAATCATTTCGCGGATCGAGATCTTGCGCGCGGTCGCACCGGGACAGCGCTGCTCGACAGTGCCTTATGTGAAGCCCGGCGGAGAGATTTTGCTGCGGCTCTCCGGTTGGCCGAAAGTCGAACGAGTGCTGCAGATGGTCGACGCCATCGAAGCGCTCGGCATTGATCCCGCCGACGTCGCTCCCGATCATTGGCATCACGTTCACAACCGTCTGTCCGTCAACGAAAACCCGCGCCCCTACACGAAAGCCCGCCACCAGGCATGGCTTCACCGGCAGAGGGTCATGCGATGACACCGCGGCTCAAGACGTTGACCACGATGCTCTGCGGTGCCGTTGCACTTATCGCACCAATCGTTCTGGAGATTACGCCGGCCTACATCTGGAATGCATCCGAGAGCGTACCGATCGGGCTCTACCGTGTGCAGCCGGCGGACAAACTATTCGTTGCGGAACTCCTCGCCGTACAGCCGCCGGAGCCGCTCGCGACCTTCCTCGACCTGAACGGCTATCTGCCAGCCGGATTGCCGATGCTCAAACGCGTGCTCGCGCTCCCCGGGCAGACCGTTTGCCGAAGCGGGCTCACCGTTTCGGTTGACGCCATCGAAGTGGGCGAAGCCCGAGTTCGCGACGCCCGTGGCCGTCCCCTCCCGAAATGGCAGGGCTGCCGCGTCGTCGGAGACGGCGAGCTCTTTGTCATGAACTGGCAGTCCACCAGCTCGCTGGATGGCCGCTATTTCGGGTTCTTGCCGGCATCGGCTGTCATTGGCCGCGCGCTGCCGGTGTGGACCTGGGAGGATTGATGGTGCCCGTATTGAGTTTTCGAACAGCTATTCCTCTGTTCGACCGAGTGCTGCACCATTCCTCCGTCCCGACCAACGATTGCGCGGCCGTCGCGCGCCGCGGCGGTCCGGGGCGCCGGCGCGAAGCGGCTTTACCCTGGACGGGCGCGAGCACGGCGGCACGCTTGAGTTTGTTCGAAGGGAGCCTGCGCGCTGTCGTACCGTTGTTCCTTGCGCTGACCGTAAATGACGCCGCTGCTGTCGCCGAGACGCGACCCGCGGAGCCTCCAGCGAGTCATCGAGCTGGCGATCCGTTTGCGGAGTTTGTCGAGCAAGCCTCGCGCCGCTTCGGTGTGCCGGTGCGCTGGATACGCGCAGTCCTGGACGTCGAAAGCGCCCAAGACGTGCGTGCCAAGTCACCGAATGGTGCCATGGGGCTGATGCAGATAATGCCAGAGACATGGGCAGAGCTGCGTCTGCGGTACAACCTCGGCGACGATGCCTACGATCCCCATGACAACATTCTTGCTGGGACAGCGTACCTTCGCGAGCTGCACGACCGGTACGGTTCACCGGGCTTCCTCGCGGCCTACAACGCAGGACCTGCTCGCTACGAAGAGCATCTGGCCGGCCGTCCATTGCCCGCTGAAACTCAGATCTATCTGCAGAAGCTAGTGCCGATCATCGGTGGCGACATTGTGGGTTCCGGTGCAGTTGCGAGTCTGCGGCCATCGGGGGGAGCGCTCTTCGCTGCGCGGTCTGAAAGTTCAACGATTGCGGCCCGGCTGCAGCTTGGGCGCCCAACGAACCGAGGTCCAACGGGCACCTCCGTCCACGACATTTCGGCCATCGCGCCACAGACAACAGGATTGTTCGTCCTGAGATCTGATCTGGGAGGCTCGCGATGAGCGAATGCGCAAGCTCGCATGCATTGGCGCGGCCTGGAGAAGACTGGGCGGAAAGGCGAGCACAGTGGGGAGGCACGGCAGCAGGACGGCGAGATAAAAGGGGCTCGCCGGTTGAACCGCAAGCGATTGACATGGCTTGGGTTCCGGCGTGCCGGTCGATCGGGGCGCGTGCCGCGCCTTGCTTTTTCACGAAGGCAATCAAAGGCGTTTTCGGCACCGTGTGCGGTTTTGATTGTTGGGGGGTCCTGCCGTGAGCGTGGGCGACAGCGAACTGCGTATTCGCCCTGGGCGCATCCGCAGTAGCCGCGCGCCGAAGCCGAAGAGCTTCATCAACCAGGTGCTACGCGCGGCGAAGAAAGCCGGACATACCTCGGGGCAGACCGCGGCCGGTAGGCGTTCTGCGGCCTATGGGTGCTCGACGTTTGGCCGCGGGCGCCTCGCCTTTAGCCGCGCCAGATTGTTCAGCCCGACGCGGCGCGTTGTGGTGAAGGCGCGCGTAGTTCGTCACAAAGGGCGAGCCTTCCGTTCAGCACCGCTGACCGCCCACCTCTTATATCTGAAGCGCGACGGCGTGACCCGGAGCGGTGAGCGGGCCGAGATGTTCGATGCCCGCAGCGACCGCGCCGATAGTGCCGCGTTCGCGGAACGGTGCAAGGACGACCGCCATCATTTCAGGTTCATTGTCTCGCCAGAGGATGCCGGCGACATGACCGACCTGAAGGCCTTTACCCGGGACCTCGCCAAGCAGATGGAGACGGATCTCGGCACGCGGCTCGATTGGGCGGCCGTTGATCATTGGAATACCGACAATCCTCACGTCCATCTTCTCGTTCGGGGCATAGATGAAGAAGGGGCGGATCTCGTGATCTCCCGCGACTACCTCGGCCGAGGCCTTCGTTCACGCGCCGAGGAACTGGTCGCGATCGAACTGGGTCCAAAACCGGAGCACGAGATCCGCAATTCGCTGGAGAGGGAAGTCACGGCGGAGCGATGGACGCGGCTCGACCGGGAGATCCGGCTAGCGGCCGACGAGACCGGCTATATCGATCTTCGCCTAGAGAATCCCGGCAAGTCCGATCCTGAGATCCGGCGCCTGATGATCGGTCGCCTTCAACACCTGGAGAAGATGGGCCTTGCCGCATCCGCCCTACCGGGGGAATGGATGGTCGGGCTCGAGGCCGAGCGTAGCTTGCGCGACCTCGGCATGCGCGGCGACATCATCAAGACCATGCACCGCGCCTTCACCGAGCGTGGGGAAGCGCGCGGCGTTGCCGACTTCGTCATCGAAGGTGGACAGCCAGAGTCCCAGATCATCGGACGGCTGGTCGACCGTGGATTGCACGACGAACTGACCGGCGAGGCCTACGCCCTGATCGACGGAACAGACGGACGCGCTCACCACACGCGCTTCCGAGGCCTTGAGGCTCTCGACCACGCACCGCCGATCGGCGGAATCGTCGAAGTCCGACGCTTCGGTCAGAGCGGCGATCCGCGGCCGACCATGGTGCTCGCGATCCGCTCCGATCTCGATCTTGGTGCGCAGGTCACCGCGAGAGGGGCGACCTGGCTCGACCACCACCTGATCGAACGCGACCCCATGCCGCTCGCCATGGGTGGCTTCGGCCGCGAGACCCGCGACGCCATGGAAGCCCGCACCGAGCATCTGATTCAGGAGGGCCTGGGACGGCGGCAGGGCCAGCGCATCATCCTGCAGCGCGACCTCCTGAACACGTTGCGCCGGCGCGAACTGGACGAGGTGGCCGCAAAAATCACGACCGAGACCGGCCTGCCTCATGTAAGCGCCGCCTTCGGGGAGCATGTGGCGGGCACGTATCGCCAGCGGCTGACGCTCACCTCGGGACGCTTCGCCATGATCGATAATGGGCTCGGCTTCCAGCTCGTGCCCTGGTCGCGCGAACTCGAGAAGAGGCTCGGCCAGCACGTCACCGGCGTCGTGAAGGACGGCGGTGGCATCGAATGGGGTTTGGGTCGCAAGCGCGACCTCGGCCTCTAACAATCTCTCCAATTCAGTTGCGGAAGGACGTTCAGAATGTCCGGAACCAAAATCCTCTGGGGACAGGTGATCGTTGTCGGCCTGATCGTTTTGCTGGCCATCTGGGGAGCAACCGAGTGGACGGCTTGGCGGCTCGCCTATCAACCGGAGCTTGGGCGGCCCTGGTTCGAACTGTTGGGCTTCAAGATCTATTACCCGCCGATCTTCTTCTGGTGGTGGTTCGTCTATGACGCCTATGCACCTCAGGTCTTCGTCGAGGGAGCCTTCATCGCAGCGTCAGGGACTTTCGTTTCGATAGCGGTAGCGATCGGCATGTCGGTCTGGCGGGCGCGCGAGGCCAAGGACGTCGAGACCTATGGTTCGGCGCGCTGGGCCGATGCGCGAGAGGTTCGAGCGGCCGGGCTTCTCGGTCCGGACGGTGTGGTGCTGGGCAAGCTCGAGCATGACTACCTTCGCCATGACGGACCGGAACACGTGTTGTGTTTTGCACCCACCCGGTCGGGCAAGGGTGTCGGCCTCGTCGTTCCCTCGTTACTGGCTTGGCCCGGCTCGGCCATCGTGCACGATATCAAGGGCGAGAACTGGCAACTGACTGCCGGCTTCCGCTCGCGGCATGGCCGCGTCTTGTTGTTCGACCCGACCAACCGAAAATCCTCAGCCTACAACCCGCTCCTCGAGGTCCGGCGCGGGGAATGGGAGGTGCGCGACGTCCAGAACGTCGCCGACGTCTTGGTCGACCCCGAAGGCTCGCTCGATAAGCGGAACCATTGGGAGAAGACCAGTCATTCCCTCTTGGTCGGCGCCATCCTCCACGTCCTCTATGCCGAAGCGGACAAAACCCTGGCCGGAGTCGCTGCATTCCTCTCCGACCCGAAGCGGCCGATCGAGAAAACGTTGAAGGCGATGATGACCACCGCGCATCTTGGCGGGCAGGGCGCTCATCCGGTGGTCGCCTCGACCGCGCGCGAACTCCTCAACAAATCCGAGAATGAACGTTCCGGCGTCCTGTCCACCGCGATGTCATTCCTCGGGCTCTACCGCGATCCCGTCGTGGCCCAGGTGACCAGCCGCTGCGACTGGCGGATTGCCGATCTGATCGCAGATAGCCGCCCGACGACGCTTTACCTCGTGGTGCCACCGTCAGATATTTCTCGGACCAAGCCGCTGATCCGTCTGGTGCTGAACCAGATCGGTCGTCGCCTGACCGAGGATCTGCACGCCCGCGACCGCCGGCATCGCGTTCTGATGATGCTCGACGAGTTCCCCGCACTTGGGCGGCTTGATTTCTTCGAGTCCGCGCTCGCCTTTATGGCGGGGTACGGCATCAAGAGTTTCCTGATCGCGCAGTCGCTCAATCAGATCGAGAAGGCCTACGGGCCCAACAACGCCATCCTCGACAACTGCCATGTCCGCGTCAGCTTCGCGACTAACGACGAGCGGACGGCGAAGCGTGTGTCCGACGCGCTCGGTACGGCGACCGAGATGAGGGCGATGAAGAACTATGCCGGTCACAGGTTGAACCCCTGGCTGGGGCACTTGATGGTCTCGCGGCAGGAGACGGCAAGGCCGCTGCTGACCCCGGGCGAGGTCATGCAGCTTCCGCCGATGGACGAGATCGTCATGGTGGCGGGCACGCCACCGATCCGAGCGAAGAAGGTTCGCTACTACGAGGATCGGCGATTCACCGAGCGGGTTCAGCCGCCGCCCGATCCGGCGAGCGCCGGCCGGTCGTCACGAACGGACGGATGGTCAGCGCTCGGACCGTTGGAGCCGACGGCAGGTCCAACTGACAAAGCCGCGGAGGCCGAGGAAGATACGGCGAACAGCGGGCTCCGTCGTGAGCCCGAACTCCCCGATCACGTCGCGATCGCCAAGGAGACAACCGAACCGACACCGGCAGAGGAATTTGCCGCCGTTCTTGACGACGACGAGGATGCGGTCCGTCAGTCCCGGCTCATACGCCAACAGATGCGTGGGGGCGCCCGTCAAGTCGCTATGGACCCGAATGACGGTATGGAACTCTGAGGCCATATGCGCGACCGGATGAACGTCTATTTCCCGCCTGAGCTTCTGAAACAGATCTCGGAACTCGCCGATCGCAAGAAGCTTTCCCGGTCCGCGATCGTGGAAGCGGCGGTTGCTTCGTTTCTGTCACCGGACGGCGCGGACAGGCGGGAGGCGGCGTTTACCCGTCGCCTGGATCGGCTTTCCCGTCAAATGCAGAGGCTGGAGCGTGACGTTGGTTTGACGGCTGAAAGCCTGGCGCTCTTCATTCGCTTCTGGCTGACGATCACACCTCCGCTACCCAACGACGCGCAGGCGGCCGCGCAGGCAAAAGGCCGGGAGCGCTTCGAAGGATTTGTCGAGGCGCTTGGGCGCCGTTTGCAAAAGGGGCAAAGCTTTCTGCGCGAGATTCCAGAAGATATCTACCGTCAGGAACCGGCTGAGGAATCCTGACCGAACGTCCTGGATGCGCTATCGCGCCGTCCCTTCTTTTTCTACGCCAGCCTACGACCACAGCAATTTGGCCGAACTGACAAAAAGCTGGACGCGCTATCGGCTCGAAAGAGCTGACAGCGAGAGGGGCCGGCATGCAACTTTCAAAAGGATGGTGTGGAATTGCGCGCGTTTTTCTCCCTTTCGCTGCTGGATACTATCTTTCGTATCTGTTTCGAACGATCAACGCTTTGATCGCAAGTCATCTCAGCTCGGATACCGGGCTTGGGACTGCCGACCTCGGGTTGCTCACGTCAGTCTACTTCCTTGTTTTCGCGGCGGCTCAGATCCCCGTCGGCATATCGTTGGACCGATTTGGTCCGCGTCGCGTCCAGAGTGTTCTGCTCTTGCTCGCAGCAGTGGGCGCCGGACTGTTCGCAGTATCGACCGGCTTCCTGTCACTTTTAATCGCGCGTGCCATGATCGGGCTTGGCGTGGGGGCGGCGCTGACGTCAGGGCTGAAGTCCATCATCCTCTGGTTTCCCAGGGAACGAGTTGCCTTGCTCAACGGCTACATGATCATGCTGGGCTCGCTAGGAGCGGTGACCGCTACAGCTCCCGTCGAACACCTCCTCGCCTGGATGGGCTGGCGACAGCTCTTTGAAATTCTGGCGGCCGCTACCGGCGTGACCGCCGTTCTTATCTATGTCGTGGTGCCCGAACGAGGCATTGTCTCATCGATAGCGTCAACCCCCGCGACCCTTCGCTCCGTCTTCGGCGATCGGCGCTTCTGGCGAATGGCCCCGTTGTCGGCGACTTGCGTTGGATCAGCCTGGTCTCTGCAAGGACTGTGGGCATCACCGTGGCTGACCGACGTGGAGGAGCTTGATCGCACAAGTCTCGTCCGACAGCTTTTCATAATGTCGATCGTCTTGAGTTGCGGTGCCTGGTTGTTCGGTATGACGGTCCACTACGTCAAACGAAGAGGAATCGGGGCGGAGACGATATTGGCGATGGTTGCGGTGCTGTTTATCGCAGCCGAGTTAGTCTTGATCCTGCGAGCGCCTCTGCCGTCCATCTTGCCCTGGTCTGTCGTCGCAATTGTCGGAACAGCAACCGTGGTCAGCTTCGCGGTAATAGCAGATTACTTTCCGCCGGAGCTTGCTGGTCGAGCCAATGGCGCCTTGAACGTCTTGCACTTTGGCTGGGCTTTTCTGGCACAATCCGGGACAGGCTTGATCCTGGAGCAATGGTCTGCGAATGATGGCCATAGGTCCGTCCAAGCCTATCAGGTCGCATTCGGCCTCAACGTGGCAGTGCAGATCGCGACGTTGGTCTGGTTCGCGCTGGCCTGGCACCGATCCAACGCTTCGTGGATGAGTTCAATCTTCGCCTTCAAGCAGGCGGATGCTTCCTACGCTGTCGAGTCAGTTGGTCTGTGTGAGGATACGGTCATCCTGCAGCCCGCGGATGACGATGGGGAGTGGTGAGCAGCGACTCGCGACGAACGGATACGATTACGTAGCCGTCAAATATCAGTTCTCAGTCTTCCTTTTTCTACGCCAGCCTACGATCTCCGAAAGCGCTTGTTGCGCCAAGCACATTGGTGCCTTTTCTAATTGCTCCATCTGAGGTCGCTCTTTGGGCGTCCTCATTCGGTGAGAGCGAACGGTGGCAATCCATTCCTTACAATCGGAAGCGAATTCGCGAGGCGCGCGAATGCTGCGGAGCGCGCTTGGCTCTGCGATTGCCGGTTACCTCGAAGATGAAGCGATCATCGAGGTGATGCTCAACCCGGATGGTCGGCTGTGGATCGACCGGTTGTCGAATGGCCTGATCGACACAGGCGAAACTCTCTCCGCAGCCGATGGTGAGCGCATTGTGCGCCTGGTAGCGCATCACGTCGGTGCGGAGGTGCATGCCGGCGCGCCACGGGTCTCGGCCGAACTGCCGGGAACGGGCGAGCGCTTTGAAGGTCTCTTGCCTCCGGTCGTTGCCGCCCCGGCCTTTGCGATCCGCAAGCCCGCCGTCGCCGTGTTTACGCTCGATGACTACGTCGCCAAGGACATCATGTCCTCGGAGCAAGCCAGGATCCTGAGGGACGCGGTCGCCGCACGGAAGAACATCCTCGTCGCCGGCGGGACATCGACCGGCAAGACCACCTTGACGAACGCGCTCCTGGCCGAGGTGGCAAAGAGCGCCGATCGGATCGTTCTGATCGAGGATACGCGCGAACTCCAGTGCAAGGCGCCAAATCTTGTAGCTTTGCGGACCAAAGATGGCGTGGCGACGCTATCGGATCTCGTTCGGTCCTCGCTGCGACTGCGTCCTGATCGTATTCCGGTTGGCGAAGTCCGAGGCGCCGAGGCACTCGATCTGCTCAAGGCCTGGGGCACCGGTCATCCTGGCGGCATCGGCACCATTCATGCGGGCACCGCGCTCGGTGCGCTGCGGCGGCTCGAGCAGCTTATCCAGGAAGCTGTCATCACGGTTCCGCGCGCCCTGATCGCCGAGACCATCAACCTCGTTGCTGTGCTCACGGGGCGCGGCGCCGACCGTCGTCTCGCCGAACTCGCCCTGGTCACGGGGCTTGGTGCCGCCGGCGACTACAGCCTTTCTCTAGCAGGAGACTGACATGCGTCAGCAATTTCACTTTCTTCGAGGTGCATCGTTGACCGCCTTCGGCACGGTGCTTTTGGGAGCGGCGCCGGCATGGGCGGCTGGCTCGAACATGCCATGGGAGCAGCCACTCAATCAGATCTTGCAATCGGTGGAAGGGCCGGTCGCCAAGATCATCGCTGTCATCATCATTGTCGTGACTGGGCTCACGCTGGCGTTCGGGGATTCGTCAGGCGGTTTCCGGAGGCTGATCCAGATCGTGTTCGGTCTGTCGATCGCGTTTGCCGCCTCGAGTTTCTTCCTGTCGTTCTTCTCCTTCGGCGGCGGCGTGGTGATCTGATGGATGATCAGGTGGCAGGCTTTTTCGTGCCCGTTCATCGCTCACTCACTGTGCCGATCCTGATGGGCGGCGCGCCGCGGTCGGTCGCGATCGTCAACGGCACGCTGGCGGCAGCCCTTGGACTCGGACTGCGGCTCTGGATCGCGGGTCTCGTCCTCTGGTTCATCGGCCACATGGCCGCCGTCTGGGCCGCCAAGCGCGATCCCGCCTTCGTCGATGTGGTGCGCCGACATCTGCGCATTCCCGGCCATCTCAACCTCTGAGTTATCGGTCATGTTGAACCTTGCCGAATATCGCCCTTCCAGCGCACGCCTCGCCGACTTCTTGCCTTGGGCAGCCCTTGTCGACGAAGGAATCATCCTGAACAAGGATGGCTCGGTTCAGCGGACGGCAAAGTTCCGGGGACCCGACCTGGATAGCGCAGTGCCCGCTGAACTTGTCGCCGTCGCCGGCCGTCTGAACAACGCTGTGCGTCGCCTCGGATCCGGGTGGGCCGTATTCGTTGAGGCGCAGCGTCATTTCGCTGGGGCCTATCCTCCGAGTACATTTCCGGATGTCGCGTCCGCGCTGGTCGACGCGGAACGCAGGGCTCAGTTCGAGGAGGCGGGCGCTCATTACGAGTCCAGCTACTTCTTGACCTTCCTCTTTCTGCCTCCCGAGGAGGGAGCGGCTAAGGCGGAGCGTTTGCTCTATGAGGGTCGGGATCGCACAGTTGGCGCAGATGCCTGGGAGGTGCTGCGCGGGTTTGTCGACCAAACCAACCGCGTGCTCGGCCTCCTTGAAGGGTTCATGCCAGAATGCGCCTGGCTCGATGATCAGGATACGCTGACTTATCTGCATTCAACGATCTCGACCAAACGTCATCGGGTGCGGGTGCCCGAGATTCCGATGTACATCGATGCGCTGTTGGCCGACCAGCCGCTGACCGGCGGGCTAGAGCCGATGTTGGGCTCAGCCAATCTTCGGGTCCTGACGATAGTCGGCTTTCCGGGCGCCACGACCCCGGGAATTCTGGACGACCTGAATCGCCTGCCATTCTCTTATCGTTGGTCAACCCGGGCGATCATGCTCGACAAGACCGATGCCACCAAGCTGCTGACTAAAATCCGCCGCCAGTGGTTCGCGAAGAGAAAATCCATCGGCACCATCCTCAAGGAGGTCATGACCAACGAGGCATCGACGCTGCTCGATACCGACGCCCACAACAAGGCGATAGATGCCGACGCGGCGTTGCAGGAGCTGGGATCCGATCAGATCGGACAAGCATTTGTTACGGCGACCATTACCGTCTGGGACGGTGATCCCAATGCTGCTGATGAAAAGCTCCGCCTAGTCGAGAAGGTCATTCAGGGGCGCGATTTCACCTGCATGATCGAGACGGTAAACGCCGTCGAGGCCTGGCTCGGCAGTCTGCCTGGGCACGTCTACGCCAATGTCCGGCAGCCACCGATCTCAACTATCAATCTCGCTCATATGATTCCGATGTCGGCAGTATGGGCGGGTGAGACGCGGGACCTGCACTTCAAGGGGCCACCCCTTCTGTTCGGCAAGACCGAGGGTTCGACCCCGTTCCGATTCTCTCTCCACGTCGGCGACGTCGGCCATACCCTTGTGGTAGGACCGACAGGCGCTGGCAAGTCAGTGCTGCTCGCGCTGATGGCGCTACAGTTCAGGCGCTATCCAAACTCACAGGTCTTTGCGTTTGACTTCGGTGGTTCGATCCGGGCGGCCGCCCTCGCCATGGGCGGTGATTGGAATGATCTCGGCGGTGCATTGTCCGACGCAGGTGAAGAACCCGTCGCCCTGCAGCCGCTGGCCTGGATTGATGATCCATCCGAGCGCGGATGGGCGACGGAGTGGATCGGCGCGATCCTGGCACGAGAAAACATCGAGATCACCCCTGAGGTCAAGGATCATCTGTGGTCGGCGCTGACATCTCTCGCTTCGGCGCCGAGGGAGGAACGCACCCTGACGGGTCTGTCAGTTCTCCTGCAATCCAACTCCCTGAAGCGTGCCCTACAGCCTTATTGCCTGGGCGGTTCCTCCGGGCGGCTGCTCGATGCCGAATTCGAGCGCCTTGGTGAAGCTTCGGTTCAGGCGTTTGAGACTGAAGGGTTGATCGGAACGAGCGCCGCCCCAGCCGTTCTGGCTTACCTCTTTCATCGGATCGGAGACCGTCTCGACGGCCGGCCGACACTTCTCATCGTCGACGAGGGCTGGCTCGCGCTTGACGATGAAGATTTTGCCGGTCAACTCCGGGAATGGCTGAAGACGCTCCGGAAGAAGAACGCGTCCGTCATATTCGCCACCCAGTCACTGTCGGACATCGATGGCTCCGCAATCGCGCCGGCGATCATCGAAAGCTGCCCAACACGCCTGTTGCTGCCGAACGAACGGGCGATCGAACCGCAGATCACTGCCATCTACCAACGCTTCGGCCTCAATAACCGCCAGATCGAGCTTCTGAGTCGGGCCACGCCAAAGCGCGACTACTACTGCCAGTCCCGTCGCGGCAACCGGATGTTCGAACTTGGCCTCGGTGAGGTTGCGCTTGCATTCACCGCAGCCTCTTCCAAGACAGACCAGGCTGCCATCGCGCAACTCCTCGCCGAAAATGGACCAGACGGCTTCGTGCCAGCCTGGCTCCGGCATCGTGACGTCGCTTGGGCCCTCGACTTGATCCCCAACCTCGTCAATCTGGAGAAATCGCTATGAGGCGTCTTGGCCTATTGGCGGCTGCTGGTGCCGTCGCGCTGATGCTCGATGCCACGGTGCCGGCGCGAGCCCAATGGATCGTCTTCGATCCCAACAACTACGTCCAGAACGTCCTGACCGCCGCGCGAGAGCTCCAGCAGATCAACAATCAGATCACCTCGTTGCAGAACGAGGCGCAGATGCTGATCAATCAGGCCAAGAACCTGGCAAGCCTGCCGTATTCGTCGCTGCAGCAACTGCAATCCTCGATCCAGCGGACTCAGCAATTGCTGGCCCAGGCGCAGCGCATTGCCTATGACGTCCAGCAGATCGATCATGCCTTCTCGACGAGCTACGCGCCAGCCGCCAGCAGCCAGTCGGATCAGTTGCTGATCTCCAATGCTCAATCGCGCTGGCAGAATTCTTATGCCGCAACGCAAGACGCGCTTCGTGTCCAGGCCGGCATCGTTAGCAACCTCGACACCAACCGCGTCCAGACCTCCGCGCTCGTCAGCTCAAGCCAAGGCGCTAGCGGTGCCTTGCAGGCAACACAGGCCGGCAATCAGATTCTGGCATTGAACGCGCAGCAGCTCGCCGACCTCACGGCTGTCGTGACGGCGCAGGGCAGGGCGCAAAGCCTTGAAGCCGCGCAACGCGCGGCGGCCCAGGACCAGGGCCGCGAACAGCTCCGGCGCTTCCTGACACCGGGGCAGGGCTATCAATCATTCAACGTGCAGATGTTCCACTGATGACCGAC
>NZ_PSRT01000093.1 GCF_004212635.1 Bradyrhizobium genosp. SA-3
CAGCGTGGCCGCATCCTATGGCTCGAGCTTCTTTCTCGTGGATGCTCTGCGGTCCATTCGACAAAGCGCCACGACAGCCGGAGCCGTTATTTCGACCGGTACGATCGCCACAATACTGTGTTCGCTCGTAGCTGGCCGCATCGCGGACTCACTGGGCGTGATGCGAACCATCACCCTTGCCGCAGCGATGATGGCGATGGCGATGATATGTTTCGCATCAGCGCAAACTTTGACGCTTTTCGCTTACGTCGGCGGGCTTTTTCTTGGCATTGGATGGTCAGTCTTCTACATACTGGCGCCGCTTCAAGTCCTGGGTCACGTGCGAGCTGATGCTCGTATCAAGTATCTTACCTTGCTTTCGGGATCTCAAATGCTGGGCATCGGGCTTGCTGCCCCCCTCGCGCGCACCGTCGCGGAAAGTTCTGGTTCCTACACCGCGGTTTACGCTTTATTCGCGGCTGCATGTCTCGTTGGTGCGATGCTTTTGGAGTTCGCCGGTAGGGCCCTGGCGCAAGCTCCTCAGATCAAAATGCCAACTGTACGACTCACCCTTGAAGGCGTGCTAGAAGCCCTCAAATCGAACACGCGCTATCCGATAATCATGATAGGCCTCGGGGCATGCGCTTTCGCCGGTCTTTCCACGTTCCAGACGCTTTACGCGACATCGCGGTCGCAATCTGCCGACACGTTCTTTCTTGTATTCACGCTGACAGCCGTCTTCCTGCGGTTTGCGGTGGCCCCGATAATTGGAAAGTTTCGTCTCGAACGCGTAGCCGCGTTTCTTATGGTGTGCACCATCGCCGGGCTATTCATCCTATTCATGAATGCAGGTAGTGCGGCGCTCTACATCCTCGGAACAGCGATGTTCTCACTGGGATACGGGCTGAGCTATTCGACTCTGAACGGTATGGTTGTTTTCATTGCAGGTACGGATGGGACATCATTTGCCGTTGCTTCTCAAGTCTTCACGCTCTCCTATTTCATTGGCCTGTTCGGATTTCCATACATCGCCGGGCAGGTCGTGAAAGCCAGCAGCTTCGATGAACTGCTAATCAGCATGATGATGCTGATCGTCGCGAATGGTGTCCTTCTCGCAACTCAAGTCGTCTCGACCGGCCGGAAGCATTGAGCGGCTGTTTGCAAGGATCATGGGATGCTGAAGCACGGCAACAGCGTTGATGTAATCGCGATCGGTGCAGGGCCGGCTAATCTGAGCTTGGCAGCCCTCGCAGCACCGATTCCGGAAATCTCTTTGCGAATCCTCGAAAGATCAGAAACGCTTAGATGGCATCCCGGTCTGCTTCTGGACGGTGCCGTTATGCAAACCAGCCCGCTAAAGGACTTGGTAACACCCGCGGATCCGACGAGCGCGTACAGCTTCCTGGCCTACTTGCATGATAAACGGCGGATCTACCAAGCCATCGTCCGAGGACTCGCGTGTGTTAGCCGTAGTGAATTTGACGATTATCTGCGATGGGCAGCGGAAAAGCTGGCTAACGTTCAGTTCGGTGAGCGTGTTATTGCAGTCGAACTGCGCGACGAATCCTTCGATGTCATAACTGGTCGCCGCAACTACCAAACCAGTACGGCGGTGCTGGGCGTGGGTCGGGTCCCGTCTATTCCTGATTGGGGCAGGAATGCACCGCCAAACGAGGTGTTTCACAGCAGTACCCTCCTCGTGCAGCGCCGCGAGCTTTCAAGCAAGCGTGTTGTGGTCGTAGGTGGCGGCCAAAGCGGGGCTGAAATATTTCTTCGTCTCCTGAGGGGGGCATACGGTCCGCTGGAAGCCCTGACCTGGGTGACGCGCCGGGCAAACATATTCGCCCTCGAAGATAGCCCGTTCGTCAATGAATGGTTCTTTCCGCAATATGGCGGCTGGTTCTTTGAGCAAAGCGAATCCACTCGGAATCAAATTCTTGAGCGGCAGTCATTGGCGAGCGATGGCGTCAACTCCGCGACACTTCGCACGATCTACAGTGCACTTTACGATCGCGAGGTCCATCGCGAGTCCTACCCGGCTCACGTGGAAATACGCGTCGACACCACGGCGGACGAGTTGCGCAGCGTGTGCCCGTTTCGCTTGGGCTTACGTCAGCAGACGACAGGTATTTGCTCAGAACATGTCGCTGACATTATCGTCTTGGCCACCGGCTACCGCACTGAAATCCCTTCGTTTCTAGAGCCGATCGCAAGCCGACTGGCGGTTGTCAGCGCGCCCGGCGGCTCTCGTGAGATCGTGGTCGAGGAGGACTTTTCGGCTCGTTTTGACGGTCCCGAAAGATGTCGTTTGTACATACAGAACGGCGCACGCTTTCAACACGGCATCGCTGATACGAATCTCAGCCTAGTCCCTTGGCGTGCTTCAACCGTGCTCAACTCGATCATCGGCCGCGTGGCTTACGATTGCGGGCCTGCAACGGGCGTCGTCAAGTGGACTAGCACGGGCGTCGAGAGCTCCCGTTGAGCGGCGAGCGGTCGGCAGCATGCCGCGATCCAGCAGGACTTATTGGGAGTAGATCATGAAGAATGCGCAGCTGATGACCTTAGGCGACATAACGGTCTATAGCCCTGGTGTACTAATACAGGACGTCAAGGGAATAGGTGATCCCAAGACCACTTGTCCGGTTGAACTCATCGAATTCCGGCTCGATCCGTTCGCGGTGTCGACGCCTCATTCCCATCCTTCCACCGAGATCTGGCGAATCACGAGCGGCCACGGTCAGGTGATGACCGATGATGGTGAGTTGGCCGTCAAGTCAGGGGATCTTGTGTTTCTGCGACCAAATCGAACCCATTATTTGGAAAACCGCGGCAGCGAAGTTCTGAGCGCCTTGTCCATCTCCTGGAAAGAAACCCGATGACCGACAGGATCTATGACTTAGCGGTCATTGGTGCCGGCGTCATGGGGCTCACTGCCGCCTTCATCGCAGCGAGCGATAGCCCGAAGAAGAGAATCGCCATCTTCGAACGGGATATCGTTGGGGCAGGTGCCAGTGGGTTGGCCCCCGGAATCCAAATCAACATTTGTCGGAACGAGAAGGAAAGGAGCCTCATCAATCGTGGTTCGAAATTCTGGCGAGAGGTCTATCCCCATTGGCCCAATGGCCGAGACCGTGATGTGTTTTGGTTGACGCGCGATCCCAACGAACTCGCGCGACGGAGCAGCGTGGGCGGTACCACCCCTTCAACATCTTTCGCGTTGGCCGAGAGACTTTCCTCGCTGCCGCGGTTTCTAGTTCCGCCCGACGTGGCCGTGTCGTTGGATCGGGGGTCGTACTGCCCAGTCGATTCCATTCTTCAGGATCTGGCCCAAAGGCTCAAGACCGTCGGGATTTCGATTTACGAGGGCAGTTCAATTGAAAGGATATGGCAGGGACCAAGCGATATTCTTCTTCAGACCTCTCATGACAGCGAACTCTCGGCAAGGCGGGCCATCCTCGCAATTGGCCCCTGGTTACCAGAGTCACCATTGCGTCGGCATCTTACAGACGAACCGCGATTGCGAGTTAAAAAAGTCGTCGCGCTTCACCTGGCGGCGCGCCCCACCCCAAACTGTCCAATGATCGGCTTGTTCGACGACTACGCTTTCCTCATTCCCATGATTGAGCAAGGATATTGGTTGTTCAGTTTTACCTCGCAGGAATGGGATGTGAGGCCCGACATCAATGGGCTGCGCGTCAGCTCGGATGATATGGCGCGTGCAACCGCAATACTGGCAAAATGGTTTTCCTCTGACGTTCCCGCGGTGGCGTCAGTGCGCGTGTTTTGCGACTGCTATTCTGACGATGGTGTCCCGTTCTCCCGTCCAGCCAGAGATGTCGCCGGTCTGCATGTCATTGGTGGTGGTGCGGGTAACGGGTTTCGTTTTGGGCCCGCGTGTGCGGAAGAGGCAGTACGATCCCTGTATTCTCCGTCTCGACATGTCGGCGCGACATGAGGGGAAGGCATATGCCGGATACGATTGGTATCGAAGCCAACCTCTCTCATAATTTTGCAGATACCGGTTATGGCGTTACCTCGAGATCGACCATGATTGTTGATCTCAGCGCCATTGAATCCAATTATCGGAGGTTTCAGGCGCTTGCGCCGTACAGCGCTTGCGGCTTAGTTGTCAAGGCAGACGCCTACGGTCTCGGCGCGGCGCGTATAGCGCCGTTTCTCGCTCGCATTGGCTGCAGGCATTTCTTCGTAGCCGACGTGGAGGAAGGTATCGCCGTGCGGGATGTGCTGCCATCATCTGCGAGGATCTACCTGCTTCACGGCGTTATGCCAGGTATGGAGCCGACTGCCGAGCAGCATGATTTATTGCCAATCCTGAATAGCAGGGAACAATTGGATGCATGGCTTCGGCATTGCCGACTTCGCAATCGGGCGTTGCCAGCGGGTATTCATGTCGACACGGGCTTGTCCCGACTAGGGTTTCCTATTGATGAGTTGCAGAAACTCGCCGACGATGAAAACGGGCTGTCGGAGTTGCCTATAGCGCTGTTCATGAGTCAACTCGCCTGCGCGGAGTTGCGAAATGAGGTCAGTCTTCAGCAATTAGATCGGTTCCGCGAACTGACCCATTTGTTTCCGAAAGCTATTCTGTCACTATCGAACTCGGCGGGACTATTCGCCGGGAGTGAATTTCATTTTGACCTCATAAGATCGGGTGGAGGGATTTTCGGCTTCTCGACCTCCGATGATCCCGACTTCAAGCCATCGCAAGTCGTCCGTCTGCGAACGCAAATCATTCAATGTCGAGAAGTGAAGCAGGGGGAAGCTATCGGATACCACAGGTCCTACACAGTGAAGAGGCGGATGCGTGTCGCTACAGCGTCCATTGGTTATGGAGACGGGTTTCCGCGTATTCTGGGCAATCGGGGGCACGTCTTCGTATGTGGTACCCGTGTGCCAATCGTCGGCTTAGTTTCGATGGATCTTATTACTATTGACGTAACGGATCTGCCCGAGAGTTGGACTCCGCCGGGTACCGTGGTCGACCTGATCTGCCCCGAGCAAACAGTTGGGGATGTGGCTTCAGCCGCGAAAATGCTGAGCGACGAACTGACCACCGCGATCGGACGGCGGTGCCATAGGGTGTATGCTTCAGCCCAACGAGATGATATGAGGCACCCGTGAACTCACCCGCCCTCCACTCCCGGCAAATCAATCGAGCGATCTATCTGGGCGACGAAGGGACGCGTCTCATGCGTCCGAACTACTTCACCGCTCAGGTGCGTCAGTTCCATGACTGTGAGAGAGTCTTCTATCTCGATCTCTTGTGCTCGAACCGATACGATTTGATCATTGAGGTAGGTTGTAGTTGCTATCGCCTCATCGGCGTCAAAAAGGCTGACAATGATTACCTTGGGATCGACATAAACCCACCTCGTGCACGACGGCTAAAAAAGGGAAATGGAGCAGTTATCCGCTGTGAGGCTAACAAGTTCTTCAAAAGAACGCGGCTGATCGATGAGATAATGCGGCGATATGACGGAAGGGTACTTTGTATATTGCCGTTTAATTTTCTTGGTACGATGGATGCGCCAATGGAGTTTCTCGCACGGGTGTGCCAGGCGCCCTTTGATCTCGCCTTGTCGCTCTTTTCAACTGGCGAGACGGCAACCGTAGCTCGCCTGGAATACTACAATCTTTGCGGCATCAACGTTCAGGGTGTGGTGCGTACCGATGACTATGTCCGCTTGGACTGCTCCAACGGTTTTCAGGCGTTCGCTTTCGATCCGCTCTTTCTGAAGAACCGCATATCGACCTTTGGCTTCCGCTTGAATGAAGCGGGGTATTATGACGTCTGTAACTTCCTCCATTTCAAAAAGAGCGCTCCTGAAGATTGTTCGCCTTGTAAGGCAAACTGAAGGGCTTGGGCTTTTGCGTGTGGCGCGGCACGGCGTCGTTGTTTAGGCCGACGTACGAACAAGCGTGGTACATGGCGTTTCTCGGGCGTATTACGAGAAAGATCTGGAAAACGCGATCCCTATCGCAGGCGGCCGGGCGCAAAAGCACGGTGGTGTCAGTATCGAACATTTGAGACCCCGAAACGGTGGCTGGCCATCACGACAAGGGGCGGGACGTACTCAAGTTCATGGTGGCGGCCCACCGTTGTCGAGCCGCAGCGGCCGAGGAGGTGGTGCCGGCTGCTCCCTTGCTGCGGCCGCCGGCCGACGTGGACGCCGTCAGCGCCGGCGCGTTGCCCGGGAGCGAGCTCGGGATAAGGCCTCATAGCAGAGCCTGCCGGATTCAGAAGGCGGCAGTGCTCGGCGACGCCTCGGCTTTCCGCAGCTGCGTCGCCGCGCGCGGCACCACGACGTGGAAAGACGTCCGGACCGCGAGCTAGATGTCAGACGTACTGCACCAATTTGAGGTAATCGTCTGTGAGGACTGGTGAGCGAATCGAACAGGCCGCGTCTTGAAGGAAGGTGGTCAGAGTCTGACTGGCGCGATTGCGGCGTTCGAAAGATTGCCGTGCCGGCGCGCGAGTACGGAGAGTTGCTAATTCGGAACTAACGAGCTCAGCCGCTGCTCCGGCGCAATCTGAGGCCGAGAAGCAACCAGCGGACATGACAGCCTGTGCCAGTCCCAGTGTGGTGAGCCAACCCGCATAGATCAGCACGGCACCGTCTGTCTCATTGAGCGCAGAGAGTTCCTCAATTGCAGCAGCATGGACTGATGCCGCACCAACAGACCGAAAGAGATCGGCTATCTCGTCACGCGTGGCTTTAGAGAGGAGGCAGCGGCCGAGATGTGATAGGAGCGCCTCGGTCGGACCTTCGAAGATGCGGAGGATGCGAGCGTCTCGATAGATCTTGGCTAAAGGCGTTCCCTCATCGTAACCACGGCCACCTAACAGCTGGACACATTGATCAGCGACAAGGCCGCACCACTCCGAGGACAAAACCTTCGTTGCCGACGCAAGGTGGACGTTAGGGGCGCCCTGCGCTGAAACAAGTCGGCAGGATGCGGCCAGCATCGCCTTCACGACTTCCCGCCGCAGCACCATCTGCCCAAATAACTGCTCGATGTAGCTGTTCTCGATCATGCGCAGTTTACCGAGTCGACGATGGCTTGCATAAGAGGCTGCGACCTGGATAGCGCGCTCAAGCGCTCCAAGACCCATAGCAGCCACACCGATACGGCCGCGGTTCATACTAGATGCCGCCGCGCCCCAGCCGTCTTGATCGCGAGAGAGCACGTAAGCACTCGGCACCTCGACATCCTGGAACTCCAGACTATTCTGAATAATGCCACGTAGACCGAGTGTGCGATGCTCGTGCGTGACCTTTAGGCCTGGAGCCTGCCTGTCAACGAGTACACCAACGAGCCGGCCTTTCGCATCGGGACCAGACGCGCGCGCAAAGCAAACGATCCAGCGAGCCCAGTCGGCGAGGCCGATCCAGATCTTGCGGCCAGAGATACGAACTTTATCTTCGCGCATGAGAGCCGAAGCCTCTATATGCCTCGGGGCAGAGCCAGCTCCAGGCTCCGTCAAAGCGAAAGCGCAGAGATCGCCGCGTGTTGCACCCCAAATGATATTTTTTTGTTCGGGGATGTGCGGTGCCGCTTCGATGCAGGGCAAGGCCAGGAAGTTATGGATAACGAGCGTAGAGGCAGCGGAGACATCGAAGGATGCAGTGGCGGAGATGAGGTTGATGGCCTCTTGCAAGGGAAGAGCTAATCCGCCGTGCTCTCCTGGTGTGGTGAGCCCGAACAGTCCATGCTTTGCCAACATGCTGTGTAGGGTCGGAGGGAATGCTCGGCGGTCATCCGCGTCTGCGAAATTCAGCTGACTGAGGTCAGCGATCAAACTGGAGTATAGTGCAGCTGCACGACCTTCAGCTGTGCGTTCCTGCGCCTCCCCGCATTGGGCGTAAACCTGAGTGTACATAGCCATAAGGCCCACAATGATCCCGGCCGCGCTTGGTGCCAATTCATCCCCGTGGCTAGCTCGGCTACACATTGGTATAGTGTGGATGCAAGCGCAGTATAAGCAGGCTGTCTGGACCGGCATTTTATTGTGGCCGCCGCGCGGGCTCCCATCAAGATGCGTCTTGTCGATATGACCTATCGGAGGCGCACGCTCGTTTCAGTGACCTCCCATTCTCCTCAAGACTCACTCAGGTTGTCGATTGGTGTTTCGTCCCAAAGAGAGCCGCCTGGGGAGAGATCCGTCATGCACCGATCGCCAGCATAGCGAGGCGATACGTGACATAGATGGAAGCGAGGATGTCGTCGGCGGACTTGGTCCATTTGAATGGCCGGGAATCGGCGTTGTGATGATCGATGAAGTGGCAAGAAATACCCCGACGGCCTGCGTTGCGATGAAGCGGCCGTTGATGGGCGGAACGGTATGGAGATCGAGCGCGAGGCTAGGCGGATCCTCTGGAAAGCACATCAAGGCGGGATCGACGTCGCGCGGTTGGTTTTTATCGAGGAGACGTGGATCCTGCATCTGACTGCTCGGGACCTCCGCCGCGCGGCGGTCGACGATGGCCGTGCCAGCGAGGGAAGAGCTAGAGCTCCGGTCGCCCCACCTCGCCGCGAAACAGCTCTGATGCACGATGCAGGACCGCAGCGGCACCGGCCAGTCGATTCCGGGGTGCTATTGCGCCCACGTCGATGCTCGCCAGAAGCTTCGGATGGCTCGAGAGGGAGTCTCGAGCTGGCCAAGATCAAGTCTTTGAGTCGAACTTGTATGAGGCCTGAAAGAATGTACCCCAGCGCTCCATACTGTACTTCGCAAATGAGGGCGAGTGCTCGATGCAGCCGTTACCGCAGTGCATGGACCCGGCGTCCCTTTTGGTCCACATGGCCCAATAGCGGCCACCAAAGCCGACGCTGATGTTGCTGGTGACGAAGTAGGACAGCACGCCTTCAAGCTGGACGCCGCCGCCACCATTGCCGCGTTGTTCCGTGAACGTGGTCTCGGGACGCAGGAGGTGATTGTCTCGCCCGATGAAATCAGTCCAGGGCAGGTAAGCGACATCAGCGTTCAAGCGCCAACGCTCGGTCAGCATGGTTTCGGCGCTCAGGCCGATCCGAGGTGCATTCCATTGAGTATCCTCGCTGCCAACGATCCTGTTGTCACCCGGCTTCAGACATCGATGCCGCGGATTAGCGAACTCAACGCAACCGATCGAGTCCGAGCTCTGGCCGTAATAGGTCCAGCCTATGAATCCACCGACTTTGTAGTTGGTGCTGCGCAGGAAATCGTAACCGACGTCGGCTGTGTAATATGTGAACCTTCCATTTGTCTGACCTGAAAGGGTGTTCTGGTAGGACCGTCCCTTGTGGGGTACCCAATCTTCATCGTTAACTTTCCCTTTGTTGAAGCCCCCGATACCAAGGTTGCTCTTCAGGAACACTCCCAAGGGACTGTCAACACGGCCAAATAACTCCCCGGAGAACCCGTCCAGTCCATGATACGTGAGCCTTGATATCAGCAAGCCGGGATCTTGGTCTTGGTCCGCTGCGCTGTGATCCCACTGGAATCTTCCCCGGCTGAGCCAGAGCCGCGAGCCGCCTTCGAATGACCAGCCGGGCGCGTAGGGGATGGGCTGCACGCTCGTGGGTGCCTTCGTGTAGAGCGGAGCATTAGACCATTCTGCGCCGTTTAGGTCGGCGTCGAAATGGTAGTTAAGGCCAATCCTTCCGATGTGGTAGTTGCTGGACAGGCTGGTTGTGTTCGCCGGCAGAATCGCAAACGGCGGAAACTGCACTGTCGAAGCCGTCGCGACGCCCGGTCCGCCAAAGTGCAGATAGTCATACTCGACGTTCACCGACCATGCAGGCGCAATCGCTTGCTCGATGCCCAGCCCGATGACGCCACCGAGACGACCATAGTCGAAATGGGTTTTCTCCTGAGGCACGTAGCCGGCTTCAAAGTTGTTGACGACATCGCCTCTATTGTTTTGCCAGGCTACGCCTCCCTTGAGATACGCCAGCGTGTGGCCGAGTGCGCCAAAGGCGTAACCAATTCGGCCAGTCCCGGTGGCGAAGAGGTTGGGACCTGCGATGCAGTTTGCGCTCACAACCAGGCCCGAATGAGCGAGGCAGGTATTTGTGCCTTCGGAAACGACACCGCTGGCATCCAGTTCGACGCCAAACACCCAGCTGCTGTTCTGCCAATTGTAGCCGATCTGGCCACCCGCAAGAAATGCCGGGCTTTCCACGATACCGCCATAGATCGATGGACCGTAGGGATTGCTGAAGGAGGTTCGGCCGTACCCACCGCCGACGTGTCCGCCGATATAGCCACCCGACCAGTTCCATACGACCAGCGGCAGCTTCGGTTCTGGCTCAAGGCGCGCGTTGGCCGCATCGCTGGCCATGACTGCAATTGTCGTGGCACCCAACAGAAGAACTCTCGATTTCATCAAAGACCCTGCACTTTCCCGGTCCACACCGGCTTCCTAAGATATCGCCGCACGGCAAATAGTCGGAGCAGACTGACACTCGCGGTAACGCGCGCCAGATCCGCTCCGAAAATCACCGCACTGCGTTAGGTGATGATGCACCGAAGGAAGCAACCCGCGTGCCGAACTGAATTCGTATGTTTTTGCAGGAATTTCGTCGATTTGTTGCGTCATCTTGCTGACTAATTGTCTCAAGTTTTACAATCGGAGCTTCCGACAGTCCCTTCATCGCCGAATAATTTGCAAGGTAGGCTCTAATGCGCGACGTGCATCTGTCGTGGAGTGGTCGCGCGGACGCGC
Source organism: Bradyrhizobium genosp. SA-3 (assembly GCF_004212635.1). GTDB lineage: Bacteria > Pseudomonadota > Alphaproteobacteria > Rhizobiales > Xanthobacteraceae > Bradyrhizobium. Next base: position 10,713 of record NZ_PSRT01000093.1, read on the forward strand.
CGCTCGCGCATTCTGCCCTCCGAACCGGAGCATATCTTGTGCTTCGCGCAGACCCGGAGCGGCAAAGGCGTCGGCCTCGTCATCCCGTCGCTGCTGACTTGGCCAGGATCTGCGATCGCACACGACATCAAGGGCGAGAACTGGCAGCGCTTCCGTGCCCGGCACGGCCGCGTACTTCTCTTCGATCCGACCAATGCGAAGTCATCAGCCTACAACCCGTTGCTGGAGGTTAGGCACGGCGAGCGGGAGGTGCGCGATGTCCAGAACATTGCCGACATCCTCGTCGACCCCGAAAGGCAGCCTCGAGAAGCGAAACCATTGGGAGAAGACCAGTCACACGCTCCTGGTTGGCGCGATTCTCCACGTCCTCTACGCCGAGGAGGACAAGACGCTCGCCGGCGTCGCAGCCTTCCTGTCCGATCCCAAGCGGCCGATCGAATCGACGCTTGCGGCGATGATGCTGACCGCGCATCTCGGCGAGGCCGGCGTCCATCCGGTCGTTGCCTCCGCCGCGCGCGAACTGCTGAACAAGTCCGGCAACGAGCGCTCCGGTGTCCTGAGCACCGCGATGTCGGTCCTCAGCCTCTATCGAGATCCCGTGGTGGCCGAGGTGACGCGACGCTGCGACTGGCGGATCAGTGACATCGTCGGCGGAGACCGAGCGACCACGCTGTACCTCGTCGTACCGCCATCGGACATCAACCGCACCAAGCGGCTGATCCGGCTGATCCTCAACCAGATCGGCCGCCGCCTGACCGAGCATCTCCAGGCCAAGGCCAGGCGGCGCCGGCTCCTCCTGATGCTCGACGACTTCCTGGCGCTCGGCCGGCTCGATTTCCTTGAGTCGGCGCTCGCCTTCATGGCTGGTTACGGCATCAAGAGTTTTCTGATCGCCCAGTCGCTGAACCAGATCAAGAAGGTCTACGGGCCAAACAACTCGATCCTCGACAACTGTCATGTCCAGGTCCCGGCGACGATCTCGGATTGTGAGGCAGGCATGGTCGCGAAGAAGAAAGCTCAGATGTCGGTCTATTTGTATCGACCACTTCAAGCCGATTCAGCGAACGGATCGTATGGGCAGTCCATACGTACAGTTCTCAACCATCGGGCCAGCCCGCCGCAAAGCGTCTTCCCTCGGAGGCTTACTGACATATGGCATTTAAATCATGTTCACCGCCACTCCGTGGCTGTTCGGCATAGCGCGGACATACGCGCAGCACCAACGAACGAAAATGATCTGTCGCTCAACTGCGAGCGCTAGGCGGGTCCAACCCCGCTCCGCAAGCAAGAGACCTCTCGATAGCCAGACTTGTTGCAAAGCGCGCGCACCGTGTCCGAGGTGCGACGATGTGTGAAGATGCGAACAGGCTGCTTTGGGCGGCCAAGTTGTAATTCAAAGAGTTCCTTCTTGGCACGACTAATGCTTTGGGTTGGCCGGCGACGCCGCCGGACCAGGATAATACCCTCGAGCAAGCGCGGCGATATCCAAAGAATGGAGCAGCAGATAGATGACATTGATCATGATCTCATTCCTCATCCAGAAACAACTGCAATGGAGCTTGCAAAAACTCGTGCCACTCCAGCGGCGGATGAACCATGCCGATAACAATGCCGCGTCCAACCACCCGCCCCACCGTGCTTTCGTTCCAGTTCGAGTGCTGTCAAGGCTGCCGACATCTTCATCTCGATCGGTCGCGTGCTTTCTAGCGTTGGTCCTGACCTGCGCCTTCTTGACAGATGGCATGTCAGCCGAGGCTCCTTCGAGCTCCGTGAGGCTCTCCAGCTTTACGCTTGACAACGGCCTGCAGGTGGTCGTGATCCCGGACCATCGCACACCGGTGGTGACGCAGATGATCTGGTACAAGGTAGGCTCCGCTGACGAGACGGCGGGCAAATCGGGGCTTGCACATTTCCTCGAGCACCTGATGTTCAAGGGCACCTCGAAGCATCCGGTCGGCGAATTCTCCCAGACGGTGCATCGCACCGGAGGCAACGAGAACGCCTCAACCTCGGTCGACTACACCAACTACTATCAGCAGGTGCTGCGCGAGCAGTTGCCGACCATGATGAAATTCGAGGCCGATCGCATGACCGGGCTCGTGCTCAAGGACGACAACGTGCTGCCCGAGCGCGACGTCGTGCTCGAAGAACGCAACATGCGCGTTGCCAACAGTCCCGCGGCGCGGCTGAGCGAGCAAATTCAGAGGGCACTCTACCTCAATCACCCCTATGGACGGCCGATCATCGGTTGGCGGCAAGAGATCGAAAAATTGGATCGCGAGGATGCCCTGGCTTTCTACCGCCGCTTCTATGCGCCGAACAACGCGATCCTGGTGATCGCCGGCGACGTCGAGGTCGCGGACGTACGCCCGCTGGTCGAGCGCAATTTCGGTCCGATCCCGGCACAGCCGGCGATCCCCGCGCAACGCATCCGTCCGCAGGAGCCGGAGCCGGCCGCTCCGCGCACCGTTACGCTGTCGGATCCGCGCGTCGAGCAGCCCAGCGTGCACCGCCATTATGTGGTGCCCTCGGCGATGACCGCCGCAGCCGGCGAGAGCGCCGCGCTTCACGTGCTCGCGCAACTGATGGGCAGGGACTACAACTCTTATCTTTACCGCGCACTCGTCGTCGACAAACCGCTCGCGGTCTCGGCCAGCGCCAGCTATTGGGACATCTCGCTCGACCCGAGCGAGTTCTCGATCTCGGCCTCGCCCAAGCAGGGTGTCAGCTTCGCGGAGGTCGAGCAGGTGATCGACGACGTCATCGCGGACATCGTAAAGAAGCCGATTGGCGCCGAGGATCTCGAGCGGGTCAAGACCCAGCTCATCGCCCGGGCAATCTACGCCCAAGACGATCAGGCGGTGTTGGCGAGCTTGTATGGCAGAGCGTTGACGATAGGCCTGTCCACCGAGGACATCCGCAGCTGGCCTGATCGCATCCGCGCCGTCACCGCCGAACAGGTGCGCGCCGCCGCGCAAAAATGGCTCGAGAAGAAGCGCTCGGTCACCGGCTACCTGATCAAGGATACCGCCACCGCCACCGCCAAGCGCGAGGAGAAGCGTTCGTGACCTATCCGTTCCTCCGCATGCGCGGCATCGCGCTCTCCGTCGTGACCTCCGTGACGCTCTCCTTGGCGTCCATCTCGCCCTCGCAGGCGGCCGCCAAGATCCAGCACCTGATCTCGCCGGGCGGCATCGAAGCCTGGTTCGTGCAGGACGCAACCGTGCCGCTGATCGCCATGGAATATTCCTTCGCCGGCGGCTCGGCGCAGGATCCCAAGGACAAGTCGGGCGTCTCCAACCTCGTCGGCGACCTCCTCGACGAGGGCTCCGGCGATCTCGACTCCAAGACCTTCCATGAACGGCTCGACCGCCGCGCCATCGAGCTCTCCTTCAACGCCACCCGCGACACCCTCCGCGGCAGCCTGCGCATGTTGCGCGACAACAAGGACGAGGCCTTCGACCTGCTACGGATGGCTTTGACCTCGCCGCATTTCGACACCGCCGATGTCGAGCGCATCCGCTCGCAGGTCATCTCGGGACTGCGCCGCGAGACCACCAATCCGACATCGCTGGCGAGCCGCAAGTTCCTCGAGGTCGCCTTCGGCGATCACCCGTACGGCCAGCAGACCAACGGCAACCTCGATAACGTGCCCACCATCACGGTCGCCGACTTGAAGGACTATGTCGGCCGCGTGCTCGCCAAGGATGGGCTGAAGATCGCGGTGGTCGGCGACGTCGATCCGACCACGCTCGGCAAGCTGCTCGACCACACCTTTGGTAGCCTCCCCGCCAAGGCCAACCTCACGCCGGTCCCCGACGTCGAGGCCGCAAAGCCGCCGCAACGCGCCTTCGTGACGCTCGACGTGCCGCAGACCGTGATCACCTTCGGTGGCCCCGGCGTGAAGCGCAGCGATCCCAACTTCATGGCGGCCTATGTCGTCAACCACATCCTCGGCGGTGGTGGATTGTCCTCCCGGCTCTATCGCGAGGTCCGCGAGAAGCGCGGGCTGGCCTATTCCGTGTACGAATCGCTGCTGTGGATGGAGCATTCGGCGCTGTTCATCGGCAATACCGGCACGCGCGCCGACCGCGCCGGCGACACCATCGACGCCATCGAGAAGGAAGTCCGCCGCATCGCCGAGGAGGGCCCGACACAGAAGGAGCTCGATGAGGCCAAGTCCTACCTCAAGGGCTCGCAGATGCTGGCGCTCGACTCTTCCTCCAAGCTCGCGCAGGAGCTGTTGCAGTATCAGGAGGACAAGCTGCCGATCGGCTATATCGAGAAGCGCAACGCCATCATCGATGCCGTGACGATGGACGACGCCAAGCAGGCTGCCAAACGCCTGTGGGGTCAGGGCCTCCTTACCGTCGTCGTCGGCCGGGCACCCCAGGCGGCCGCGCAGCCCGCCGCAGCGACCCCGCCGAAGTCGGACTGAAGTGCCTCATGGCCAGCAGAGCTCCATAAGTCGAGTTCGGCACCTCCCATCTGTAAGATATGTGGCGCTTCGCGGCCCAGCGGAAACCGCGTCGCGCCGCGTAGCGTTCTCAACGGCAAAACAAGGAGACGATGCATTTTGGCTCTAGAGGATCGCTGGCACGGGGCTAGACTGCATTTGTTGACAATGAGCATTTTGAACCCGGAGGGCCGCCGGCAGTATCGTCGGCGCCTCCTTCAAGGAGAAGCGGATGAGGATTGGGCTGCCCTTTGTCGCGACTAGCGTCCGGGCCACGTCGCGGCTTGTGTAGCGGGCCGTACTCCGCGGGAGAGCGTCAATGCAGAATTGGAAGAGCGAACTCGATGCGCTCGTCGCTGAAGCGATGGCTTTCGCCGGATCGCTGAAGGTGGAGATCGGGCAGCCCCGGCCTCAACTGAAAGAAGTCATCGAGCGGGATCGCGTCAGCCTGCCCGACTATGGTGGCAGCGAACGCGATCAAATTAGGAAGCGGGTCGAGAGCTTCAAAGCGCACCAAGAGCGCTTCATGCGCGAGCGCGAGGAATATGCCAATTCGCTGCTGCGCCGGATCAGGCCGATCACCAAAGCTTAGAAGAGTTCGTTGAACCTTTTCACGAGCCCGCAGGCCGCTTTAGTTATGCAGCTCAAGCAGTGCTCGAGGGCAAACCTGTGGGCCGAGAGTTTTCCGCCATTTCGGTCATTGATAAGCTGACCCTAGACTTGCGGACCTCTCGAACCGGCGCATTCCGGAGAGGTAAAGTTCCCAGGCTCTCGTGGTGCCAGGGTTTTTCCGCCGCACATGTGCCCCCATTACGCTAAAAAGAGGCGTTCTTTTCTACAAGTCGCGGGATCTTGCTCCGAACTGCGGCGTCGTCACGCTCGGGCGTTTTTTCGAAAGTGCCGATCGGCAGACGGATTGCGACCAGCTATTTGGCACACAGGTCGCGATTATATCCCGCGGCCATAACGCGAAAATTCCGCCGCGCCCTCATCTCCGGCCAGAAGCGCGGGTTGTTCGGCGCGATCACGCGCGAGGTACGCCGCCACTTGAAATTGACCCCATCATCGCAGACCTCAAGTGGATCTGGCGGCCTTACGATTGCCGAAAGCTGGCCAGTCTCGCAACTTCGACATTGCAAAGCGGCGATTGGGCCGATCCCGACGGCGCCGACGTTAAGAATTCTTTGAGAGCACGTTCATCTTGAGAACGCCGAACGAGCGTCAGACTTCCGCCCGGCCTCCGAAAGGAGGCCGGACTGTTTCGCCACAAACAGCTCTCGCAAATCCCGAACGATTTGAATCGGATGCTAACGCTTCACCGTGGCCGCTGTTCGCAGAAAACCTCAGCCACAGTTGCCAACCAGAGCTTTGTGGGGCGTACGCGCTGGCTTCAGTCGGTGTCGGCGCTGCCACCATTTGCCGAATCGTCAATAATTGCTTTGGACGGGGCCGTGCCGGTGGTGCCGGTCGTACCCTTAGTCCCCTTAGTTGATTTTATGCCCACCTTTCCGCCCACGGAGCCGGGGTGCGCGCTCAAAACCTCATCATCGATCTTGGTGCCCTGTGTTTTCTTGCCTTGCAAGCCGCTGTGGGGCTTCGTGGACTCGGAAGGAAGTGCTTGCGCGAGGACAGGGCCGACAAGCAAGGCCGAAAGGGCGCATGCGATGGCAGAGGTTTTCACTAAGTTCATCCAAATCTCCTGGATTGCTTCGCGATGAGACGATTCGGTGACTTCCCGCCATTCGCATGCACCGGACCGATCGCATCGCATAAGATGGTGCGAATGGCGAAGGGTGCATCAATCTGCTTCGTGTGGTCATCGTGTAGGGATTTCGGGGCAATTTCGCGGAAATGCCCACCGCATATGCGGCGACACGCAACCCGCACGGCAACGTGCGGAGGGCGACGTGGCGGTGCTTTGCTTAGTCTCACCTTCGGATCAATCCAAGAGGCTCGCCTTTTCTATGGCGGCGGACAAAAGGAAACTTGGCTCGGTTTCGCGGAAATCATGCTCAAGAAAGAACCTAAACCGCGATGGTGATTGATCCTTTGGCGCGCTGCCTTCGCGAGCCCCTTCATCTTCTCAGTCTGCCGCCAGGTAGACCACATTCCATGACGCCGGCTTGAGCCTCGCCTGCAACCTCCCGCGGTCAAAGGCCACGCTTTGCAAGGGCGCCGGCTTGACCTTGTCCGGCGTATTCTCGGTATTTGCTGCCATCAGATCATCGTGCCGGAGCTCGAGCCGCTCGTGAACTGTCAGGGGACCGAAGCTTCTAGCCTCGACGCTCACGTCCATCTCCTGCTTCAGATCACGATTGAGCAGAAAGAGCGACAAGCCGCCGCCTTGTTCGGCGACTGCCGCTATTTTGAGATACGGCACGTCAGGCACTGGAAAGGTCTCGGCCGGTCTACCGTCAGGATTGTTGTGCGACGCACAGTAAGCCTCCGACTCGACTTGTGCGCGCAAAATCCTGCCCCGACCAAAGCGGCTCATATGCGCAAAAGGAAAGAAGATGGTTTGGCGCCACGCACCTGCGCCTGCCTTGGTCATGATCGGCGCGATGACGTTCACGAGTTGCGCCAGGCAGGCAACTTTCACCCGATCGGCGTGATTTAGCAGGGAAATGCAGGCGCCGCCGAAGGCGAGCGCGTCCTCCATCGTATAGATTTCCTCAAGGATGGGTGGTGCCACTGGCCAGCGGTCCACCACCGGGGCAACCTCGTTGCGCGTTCGATACCAGACGTTCCATTCGTCGAAGCTCAGCATAAGACGCTTTTTGGAGCGCCGCTTGGCCGCAACCGCATCAGCTAGGACGACGACCTCATCGATGAAGCTGTCCATCAGGTCGGTGCTCGCGAGAAACGATGCGGTGTCCTGACTGTAATTCTCGAGATAAGTATGGATTGAAATGTAGTCGACGTAATCGAAGGTGTGTTCGAGGACCGTTTCTTCCCATTGGCCAAAGCTAGGCATGTTGCGCAACGATGAGCCGCACGCCGCAAGCTCGATGGTAGGGTCCACCCACCGCATCATCTTGGCCGCCTCTCTTGCAACTGCCCCGTAAGCGGCGGCGCTCTTTTGCTCTATCTGCCAGGGCCCGTCCATCTCATTGCCGAGGCACCACAGCTTGATCCCATGGGGCGTCTGCCAGCCGTGCTTGCGGCGGAGCTCCGACCACGCAGTTCCCCCGGGATGGTTGCAGTATTCGACCAGATTGCGAGCAGCGTCGCCGCCGCGGGTCCCCAGATTGACGGCCATCATCGGCGCGACATCGGCGGCCCTGCACCAGTCCATGAATTCATTGGTGCCGAAGCTGTTCGGCTAGGTGCTGAACCAGGCCAAGTCGAGGCGCGCAGGCCTCGTCTCCAGTGGCCCAACGCCGTCCTCCCAATTGTATCCGGAGACAAAATTGCCGCCAGGATATCGAACGAGGGTCGGGCCGAGCTCCTTCACCAGCGCCAGCACGTCCTTCCGAAAACCTCTCTCGTCTGCGCTCGGATGGCCGGGCTCGTAGATGCCACCATAGACGCATCGGCCCAGATGTTCGATGAAAGCACCAAACAGACGAGGGTCCGTGTGACCAATGGTGAAGTCGCGGTCGATCAGAACTTTGGCTTTTCTCATGTTCTTCTCGGGTGGCCTGAGGCTGATGACGGTTACGAAGGTGTGCGAAAGAAACGAATCAAGATTCGTGCCGTTTGCACGGAGAAAACTCCATTAAGCCGATCCGCATCTAGGATTTGCGGAGCGCGAGCCTTCCGCGGCAGCGACGTCGTGGACTGGAAAGAGCCTGCAAGGAAGTCGGATCTCCGACGACGATCCGCGTCGATCAGGGCAGCGAGTTCGGGTCGCGCAATCTTGACCTGCGGGCTTACCAGCGCGGCGTCTCGCCGGACTTCTCGCAGCGCGGCAAGCCAAACGACAATTGCTGGTCCGTTTTTACCTTGGCGGAGGCCCTGTCGCCGCAGGAAAAGTCAAACCAAGCAAATTAGGTCTGGGCCCGACCGCCGCTCGTACGGATAGGCCAATGGTTGGCCTTTGGGGCTCTCGGCGCCGTCTGCCCATCCAGGCTCGCAAGGGCTATCGACGGTTGCAAGCTCGCCCGAAGCCAAAAAACCCTGGCATTCCTGCCAGGGTTTTGCATGTCATCGACACTTTGAGAGGCTTGATCAGAAGTCCATACCGCCCATGCCGGCGCCCGGAGGCATCGCAGGACCGGCCGTGGCCTTCTTCGGCAGCTCGGCAACCATCGCTTCCGTCGTGATCAGCAGCGCTGCCACCGAGGAGGCGTTCTGGACCGCGATGCGCACGACCTTGGTCGGGTCAATGATGCCCTTGGAGACAAGGTTGCTGTACTCGCCTGTCTGCGCATCGAAGCCATAAGAGTACTGCTCGTTCTCGAGAACTTTGCCGACCACGATCGAACCGTCTTCACCGGCGTTGATCGCGATCTGGCGGGCTGGCCAGGACAGGGCCTTGCGCACGATCTCGACGCCGGTCTTCTGGTCGTCGTTCTTGGTGCGCAGGCCCTTGAGCTGCTCGGAGGCCCGGAGCAGGGCGACGCCGCCGCCCGGCAGGATGCCTTCCTCGACTGCCGCGCGGGTCGCGTGCATCGCGTCATCAACGCGATCCTTGCGCTCCTTTACCTCGACCTCGGTCGCGCCGCCGACGCGGATCACCGCGACGCCACCCGCGAGCTTGGCGAGACGCTCCTGGAGCTTCTCACGGTCATAGTCCGAGGTGGTCTCCTCGATCTGCGCCTTGATCTGGGCCACGCGCGCGTCGATGTCGGCCTTCTTGCCGGCGCCGTTGACGATCGTGGTGTTCTCCTTATCGATCATCACCTTCTTGGCGCGACCGAGCATGTTGAGCGTGACGTTCTCGAGCTTGATGCCGAGATCTTCCGAGATCGCCTGGCCGCCGGTCAGGATCGCGATGTCCTGCAGCATTGCCTTGCGACGATCGCCAAAGCCCGGAGCCTTAACGGCCGCGACCTTGAGGCCGCCGCGGAGGCGGTTCACGACCAGGGTCGCGAGGGCTTCGCCTTCGACGTCTTCAGCGACGATGACTAGCGGCTTGGCACTCTGCACCACGGCCTCGAGCAGCGGCAGCAGCTCGTTGAGCGAGGAGAGCTTCTTCTCGTTGATGAGAATGTAGGCGTCGTCCATCTCAACGCGCATCTTGTCGGCGTTGGTGACGAAGTAGGGCGAGATGTAGCCGCGGTCGAACTGCATGCCCTCGACGACGTCGAGCTCGGTCTCTAGCGACTTGGCCTCCTCGACCGTGATCACGCCCTCGTTGCCGACCTTCTTCACGGCGTCGGCGAGGAACTTGCCGATCTCGGCATCGCCGTTGGCGGAAATGGTGCCGACCTGGGCGATCTCCTCGTTCGAAGTGACCTTCTTCGAGTTCTTCTGGAGATCCGCGACGACGGCTTCGACCGCGAGGTCGATACCGCGCTTCAGGTCCATCGGGTTCATACCGGCGGCGACCGACTTGGCGCCTTCACGGACGATCGCGGCGGCCAGGACGGTCGCTGTGGTGGTGCCGTCGCCGGCAGCATCCGCCGCCTTCGAAGCCACCTCGCGCACCATCTGGGCGCCCATGTTCTCGAACTTGTCCTCGAGCTCGATGTCCTTGGCGACGGCAACGCCGTCCTTGGTGATGCGAGGCGCGCCGAACGACTTGTCGAGCACCACGTTGCGGCCCTTCGGACCGAGCGTAACCTGCACGGCATTGGCGAGGATGTCGACACCGCGCAGCATGCGGTCTCGCGCGTCTACTCCGAATTTGACTTCTTTGGCTGACATAAAGAATTCCCTCAGTTCTTATTTTCTCATCCTTCAGCGCGCCCGATGGGCGCTCGTCAGGGGTGAGCTGTGCGAGCGCTGGGTTAGGCGGCTTTCTTCTTGGAAAACACATCGGTGAGAACGCCCATGATGTCGCTCTCCTTCATGATCAACAGGTCCTGCCCGTCGATCTTGACCTCGGTGCCGGACCACTTGCCGAACAGCACGCGGTTGCCGACCTCGATGTCGATCGGAATCAGCTTGCCGGTCTCATCGCGGCCGCCCGGGCCAACTGCAATGACTTCGCCCTGCGAGGGCTTTTCCTTGGCTGTGTCCGGAATGATGATGCCACCGGCGGTCTTCTCATCGGCGTCGATGCGCTTGACCACGACGCGGTCGTGAAGCGGACGGAAATTCATACAGGACTCCTGAGCGATTGAACAAGTTGGAGATTGGCACATTGTGACCAGCCCAATTATAGCAAGAGTCAGGCCAGAAATGAGCTGAAGATCCATGCCTGCAGTTCTGTTGAATCGTTGCCTGGCCTGCGCGTGTCTTTGTCCGGAAGCAAACGCCCTTAGGTACACAGCCTGCCAAGCTGTTGCGAAAATGACATTGCGTTTCGTCGAAACACCCGGATTAAGCCTAGAGTTCCTTAACATTGCACCGGCGGCCGTTACACCGATCGAAGCGCCGCGTGTTTCGACGACGGCGGCCGGGCTGCACATGATTGCTTCGTCTGACGGCAGCATCTAACAGCTGACGCCGCCGAAGCGTGCGGTGCACAAGACTCATCGAAGAGCGGCGCTCGATGAATCTGACGTAGCCGCGCATAATAACAAGTATGCCAACTATCTCGAAAACTCAGGCGATGTTTCCTGTAAAAGGCGGCGGCAAGAGAGGCCATCATCGGATTGTATCGAATTGTCGATGTCCAGCCGTGGCACGGTCGCTCAAAACCTGTTGCATTTACCCCGATCGTTCGTAGACCGATAGTGATCGAAGAGATCTGCGACGATCGGCGCGGAGCTTGCTTGCGCAGCAACTCTGCGTCGGAGCTTTGATCGCGTACGCTCTTCTCCGAAGGACAGATGATTCCGAGGAAGGGATCGCCCGGAGCTGCAAATTGCGTCAGCGAATCTGTGATGGCGACCGTCAGTCGGCAGAGCACATTTCGCGCAACTGTGATCGAGGTGATTGGCTATTGCCGCGCACGAGAGATCACTCTGCCCGGCACGCCCCAGGGAGAATAGCCGACAGGTGACATTCGAGCGAAGCCGATCTTTCCGCTGCCCCAAAAGGCGAACCGGAGACGACGATCTGGCTCACAGTTGGCGCATCTCCCGAGACTGGGTAGGGCAGTCGCTGCACCTCCCGGTCCGACAGGCTTTCCCTTTTGATGTCGATGGCATCCAAATAGCCGTCATGGATCAAGGGGACTGACGGGCATATGAATTATATACGTTGATATACGTTGTACCGGCGCGTCTGCCGTGTGATTGCGGCTTCAAGGACGAAATTCACCCGATCTCCGCGCCAAATGGAAAAAGCACCTGTGTCGTCTGTAGAAGTACACCAGCATATTGTCTCACTTCTTCAGAAGCCGAATCCCGTCATCCTGGATATCGGCTGCAATGACGGGACCGATACGCAACAGTTTCTCAACCTGTGCCCGCAAGCTCAACTCTACTGCTTTGAGCCGGACCCCAGAGCGATCGAGCGCTTCAAGAAGAAGCTAGGCCCATCCCTCAATAGGGTGAAGCTGCTTGAAATCGCCATCAGTGATCGAAACGGGATGATCGACTTCCATCCAAGCAATGCAGATGGTGATGCGAAGGAATGGGACCTCTCCGGCTCAATACGCCGCCCGAAGAATCATCTTACCGAGTATGATTGGGTTCGGTTCGATCGCCCTGTCTCGGTTGAAACGCGGCGGCTGGACGACTGGTGCAGCGAAGCCAAGCTGAATACGGTCGATTTCATCTGGATGGATGTCCAGGGAGCCGAAGCCGACGTTATCGCCGGCGGCATGCAGACCTTGAGCAACACGCGCTTCATCTACACGGAATATAGCGACCGCGAGCTCTACGAAGGGCAGTTGTCCCTGCAAGCCATTCTTGACCTGTTACCATCATTCGAAGTGGCGGCCCACTATCCCCGCGCAGTGGAGGGTGATGTATTGCTCAAAAATAAGCACTTCTAGTGGCTACTCATATCGAGCGCCTCATTCATCGATGGAAGACCTGACCAGCGCGCTTATGCCGCCCAAAGCTGCACAACTCGTGATCATTAAGGCGAGGGGATATCGGTAGCCGAACGGGCACTCCGGTTTCCGGTTGCCATTGCAGACCCCCGAGCGAGCACTAACGCTTTCGCTGGAGATCGGCCGATGACATTCGAGCGATCGAGACCCGCGCGATCGAGGTGATCCGCCACGCGGATCACTTCACCGCGTCGCTGTTCCTCGGGCGCGGTCAATACCGCGTCGGCGGTCCACTGTTCTTGCAGCGATGCAAGCCGCTCGCGAGATCGAGCAAGACCCGGCGGCGCATAACCGCCGCGCGCTTGTGTACGCCATCGCGCCCTACGGTCACGCCACCTGACCGCCGCGCTGATCGCAAAACTGCTTTCCCTCAAATCGTAAGGACGTCCGTTTTAGCCCGCACACTGAGGGTGAGCGTGGACCAATGACCGGTCTACCCCTGACAGCCGACGTGACGACGACTTAGTCGTTGTTCGGCTCGGGGCCGATTCCGTTGAAAAATGCGGCTGTTGCGACGCAGAGATATCAGTGATTCAGTCTGTCTAATTGGCAGGACTGAAGATCATGATGGGGCATCGGCAAGTCGAACAGACCGCGTTGTTCTATGAGTTCTCGCTCGAAAGACATATCCCGACTGATCACTTGCTGCGGTTGATTTGACAGGTTTGTCGATCTTGAACGGGTCCGGCGGGACCTGGCGCCTTTCTACAGCAGCATCGGTCGGCCTTCGATCGATCCCGAGCTGATGATCCGGATGCTCCTGATCGGTTACTGCTTCGAGCATCCGATCGGAGCGGCGCCTGTGCGATGAGGTTCACCTCAATGTGGCCTACCGGTGTTTTGCCGGCTCGGTCTGGATGGGGCGGTGCCGGATCATTCGACATTCTGCAAGAACAGGCAGGGACGCTTCCGGCAGAGCGACCTCTTCCGTCGCGTGTTCGAGAGCGTGCTGCGCCGCTGCATCGAGGAACGACTGGTCGGCGGTGAGGGATTTGCAGTCGATGCGAGCCTAATCAAGGCCGATGCCAATCGGCAGAAGGGGATCGAAGGCGACAAGGTACTTCCGCCGGGGGCTACCAGCCGAGCAATCGTATCTGGCTGTCCTTGATGATGCCGCTTTCGGAGCCGCGACCGAGGTTACCCCGAAGTTCTTATCGCCTTCCGATCCGGCGGCGCGCTGGACGGGGGCGCACGGCGGCCAAGCGTTTTTCGCCTATTCGACGAACTATCTGGTCGACATCGAGAACGCGATCATCGTCGATGTTGAGGCAACGACGGCAATCCGGCAGGCGGAGGTATTGGCCGCCAAGCGCATGATTGAGCGCTGGCTGGAGCGGTTTGATCTCTATCCGAGCCGGATGCTCGATGACAGCGGCTATCGCTCGGCCGAGATGCTCGCCTGGCTGGTCTATGAGCACGGGATCGAGCCGCATGTTACAGTGTTCGACAAGTCGGCCCGCACAGACGGGATCTTCTCGCGCGACGACCTCACCTATGACCATGCTGGGGACATCTATCGTTGCCCTGGCGGCAAAATTCTTACCACGACCGGAACGTTGGTGAATGATGGTGCCACCATGCTTTACCTCGCCAGCAAGCGCGATTGTGATCGATGCGCATTGAAGCCCCGATGCTGCGCCAAGCAGGCTTCACGGAGAGTGCCCCGCTCGATCTACGAGGGCGCGCGCGACATGGCGAGCCAGATCGCGAGATCGTGGGAGGGAGGCACCTCGCGCCAGCTCCGCAAAAAAATCGAGATGTTGTTCGTGCACCTCAAGCGCATTCTCAAGCTCGACCGTTTGCGTTTACGAGGTCCAAACGGCGCGTGCGACGAGTTCATCCTCGCAGCCACCGCCCAAAACCTTCGAAAGATGGCCAAGCTGATCCCGATGCCCACCCCGACGCTCGCATAGGTCAGTAGAGCAGTTCCGGCCACGTCGCGACGGAGCGCCGCTCGGCCGCTTCCGAGGCGGCGCCATTACATGGCATTACTGCTCCCTTTTCAACGGAATCGGCCATTTGCGGAAGTCGAGCACTGAAGTTTTTGAGCTTCAATCGCAGAGCTCACCGGCAGGCTTGATCGGAACGGCAGCTAGCGCCGGCCTCCTTTGCAATGCTTACGCTGGGGAAGGAACTTCCCAAACCCTTGGGATCTTCCTGTTATGCACAACACTCCTCACATATACCTTCGTTTGTGTTGACAATCTCAAAAAAAAGTTTGGGCGAGAGTCGCAAACCGAACCGACATTCCCGTTTCTCTTAACCCAAAGTCGGGTCGGGGCTAAATCAAGGCTCATCAAAAATCTTTCGAACACGGAGCGTGAGCTCTCGTGACGCAAGCGAGCGTTGCGAGGAATGCTTTCGCTTGAGAAAGGGAATGTTGCGTGAGTGAAAGCGAAATGAAATTAACGCCGAACGGAACGAATGTTTTCGGGATGCCATGGTTGGATTTCTCGAAGGCCGCCTTGCCGGGCGCGGGGCGCGAGCTTGCCGAGCAAGGCCTCGCCCGTGCACGGGAAGGCTGCGAGAAGATCAAGGCCGCATCGGAAGAGATGACGGAGGTGCTGCGCGAGACCTATTCGAGCAATGCGAGATGCACGACCGACTACGGGCTCAAGGTGTTCGAAATCTCAAACGCCAATGCCGCTTCTGCGCTCGATTTCTTCGTCCATCTGTTCGGCAGCAAGTCAGCGACCGATGTCTATACCTTGTCGGCGGCGCAAGCGCGCAAGGCGTTCGACACCGCCTCCGACCAGAACAAGGAATTGTGGGCGCTTGCCCAGAAGCTCGCGACGGAAACGGGTGAGCCGATCAGGAAGCACTTCACCAGGGTTCTCCACCAGGGCGGCGGCTAAAAAAGCGCGCTCAGTTTCACATCCAGATTCGTTTGAGGAGGGATCCGGCCGGTTGGAGCACGCCGAGCTGAGCGAGCACGCCCCCCACTGCCCCATGCTCGATCAACAAGGTGCGCGATGCTCCCAAGTACCGCGCACCGACCAGAGGCGCATTCCAACCGGCCGGTGCTTTTCTGCAAACCACAACAAAGACAAATCGCAAGGGAGGGCAACATGGGAATGGTCATGGTCAAATGTCCGCAAACCGGACTCGCGATTCCCACCGGTATCCAGACTGATCGCGAGAACTTTGGGCGCCGCGCGGTGTTTTTCTCGCGCACCCGTTGTCCAATCTGCCGCACCGATCACGCGTGGTTTGCGCGGGAAGCCTGGGTCGACGAGCCGGGCATCCGGATCGCGCCGTCATAGCGGCGGCTCCCGAAAGTACCCCAACGGCGAACGGCTTTGTTGATCTTGTCTCGGTCCCGGCGGCCTTCAGACGCAAGCTGCATGACCGGCTGATGGATTTCGGCCGGGACACAAGGTGCGAGACATTCATGAACCTTCTATCGGCGAGCCACGTGTTCCTTACGGTCGCCATCATGAGCGCCACTTTCCTGGCCGAGGTTGGGCTCTTTATTTTCATTGGAATGCTTTGAAAGGAGCGCGCGATCTGGGCAGCGCGCCGCCGATGCGAGGTCTAGGACTCCGCAAGCTTCAACAGCGGGGGAAAAGCAGACATCACCCGAGGTCGCAGAAGGGCCATTTTCGGACTCATGCACCGCGTCAAAGTGAACCCTCATTCGATCACCTCATTGGCCTGCAACAGCATCGAGGTCGGTAGATCAAGGCCAAGCGCCTCAACTGTCCTCAGGTAGACGTTCAGCTCTGAGGAGTTCCCTCGATCGCGAACCGGGCCGGGCGGTATCAAAGAACCGAAACACGTTCTCGAGCAGCCTTGCGGGTGGTGCCGAAAGGCGCGATGATGTTGCACCGGGCGCAATACCGGCGAATGTTCAACGAGTGTCCTGCTTCGTCCTGCAGTTAAGTAAATGCCGGGAGGGGTCGATGGTACACGTTGGCAAGCACGCGGTTGTGGTGGGCGCGGGAATGGGCGGTCTTTTAGCCGCACGCGCTTTGGCGGATCATTTCGACGAAGTGACCATACTTGAGCGTGACGCGCTTCCGGATTCGGCTGATACGCGCAAAGGCGTACCGCAAGGACGGCATACGCACGGATTGCTTGCCCGCGGGCGCGAGGTACTCGAGCAGTCGTTTCCCGGGTTTACTGAGGAAATAATCGCTCAGGGAGCGGTACCTGCGGACATCGTCAACGATGGGCTTTGGTTCAATTACGGCGTCTATCTTCACAACGCCCCCAGCAAGATGGTTGGGCTCGGGGTGAGCCGACCCACGCTGGAAGGCTTCGTGCGACGGCGGCTCCTTCAACTACCCAACATTCGGGTGCAGGAGCGTCGTGACGTTGTGGAGCCGGTGTTTGATCGCCCCTCAGGCCGCGTGACCGGTGTTCGCGTCCAGTCAAAAAATGGCTCAGGCGACAAGGAAACCCTGGAAGCCGATCTCGTCGTTGATACAAGCGGTCGCGGGTCAGCAAGCCCCACATGGCTCAATGCGTTTGGTTTCGCAAAACCGCCGGAGGAGCAGGTCACTGTCAATCTCGGCTATGTCACCCGCTTCTGTCGTCTCAAGCCCGAACATATGGAGAATTACCTGCATGGCAGGAAGTTCGTTCTTATGGGAGCGTGCTTGCCTGATTTTCGCTTCGGTGCACTTCTGCCACAGGAGGGCGAACGTTGGACCGTGACATTAGGCGGTTACATGGACGATCAAGCACCACTGGATCATGCTGGTTTCCTTGAGTTTGCACGTGGGTTGCAAAAGCCGGAAATATTTAACGTGATCCGGAATGCGGAGCCGCTTACTCCGCTCACGCCATACAAGTTTGTTTCGAACACACGACGCCACTACGAGAAACTGACTCACTTTCCGGAAGGCTATCTGGTGTATGGCGACGCCTTGTGCAGCTTCGATCCGGTCTATGGTCAGGGAATGACGGTAGCTTGTGTGGAATCGCTGGCCTTGCGCGAGTGCTTGGCAAAAGGAACACAAGGAATTGCTCGCCGCTTCTTCCAGATGGCCAGTCGGGTCATTGAAACTCCCTGGCAAATCGCCGTGGGCAGTGATTTGCAAAACCCGCGCGTTGAGGGCAAGCGGACGGCGCAGGTGCGCTTTGTCAACTGGTACATAGCGAAGTTTTACCGAGCGGCACAACGTGACGCCGCGCTGGCAACCAGGTTCCTGGAAGTGGCCAACCTTATGCAACAGCCAACCGCGTTGCTAAGCCCAGCGAACGCGCTGAAAGTGTGGAATGGAAGTCGGGACATGCAGCATCCTGACCTTGGTCAGGGGCGCCAAGCCGCCTAGCCACGGTGGCGACATGTCTCAATCGACACCCTTTAAGCGCTCAGCCAATAGCATCGCGAGGCGTTAGTACTCAATCTCAATGCGCGGTGCGGTCCCGGTAGGTTGCGTAAGCGCGTTTGCAACTGCGTGGCGACGGCAGCGAAGTACGCATCCGTCCCGAGTGGGCGGTCTTGGTGCGCGCCGCCCCGGGGAGGCGAGTGGCCCATGTCGCAAGTGGGTCAACCGCGTCGGTTTGGCTCTCGGATGCGAACTTCCGGCCTACCCCTGTGAACCGACATGTAGCTGCACTGCGTCAACGGAAGCGATAGGCCGGGAGCGGACATTCCATACTGCGCGGTTGACGGGATTAAAATGAGATCGGCATTTCCCCGGCACGCAATCACGGGGGTAGGCCCATGATGCGGCAAGCTCGCGCTATCCTTTCGATGTGTTCCTGCTTGTAAATTCTAGCGAGCTTGGGAACGAGTGTAGAGACGCGCAGAGCCGGTTTCGCTTGCAGCAGGCGCGCCCCGATCATCCGGGCTTCCTCAACCCTTCCAGACATTGCCTGGCATATCGCCAGAATAAATTGTCCGTTTAGATAGTTGGGCCGGTGCAGCACAGCCGACTTGCCCCATGATGACCCTTCCTCGTATCGACCTGTCAAGAAATGCGCAACCGCTATTCCGGTCTGCATCAGAAAAAGAAACGGATCCATGGGGCTTAAACGCACCCCGGCATGGAATTGCTTGAGCGCCGCCTCTATTTCGCCGCGGCGTATGTGTTCCCAGCCAATAGTGTACCGTGCGACAGCCAGATTGGGGTTAAGCTCATGCGCTCGGAAGACGAGGGCCACGCCATCGTCTATCTCATACAGTACAGCGGCAATTGCCTGCCCAACCCTCACGAGTACAGTCGGATCATCCTTATCGAGCTCAATGGCGCGACTTGCCAATCGTCGGGTGTCGTTAAATTCTTGATCCGCGTCGATCGTCCAGCCGAAGACCTTTCGTTGCAGATAACAATAAGCACCAAGCGCGTATACTGCGGCCAATCCGGGATCGATCTCGACAGCAAGCCGGGTCAGTCTGAGGGCTTCAATGTTTTGTTCGCGGGTGAATTGATAGAAGCTCGAGAGTGCACGAAGATAGTAGTCGTAGGCCTGAAGATTTTCGGTTGGCTTGCGTTTTGCGCGCTCTATCTCGGCCCGCTCCAATTGAGGAAAGAGTGCGCCAATCACGCTGCTCGTCACTTGGTCCTGCAGATCGAAGATATCGTTGAGTTGGCTGTCGAAGCGGTCCGCCCAAAGATGGGCGCCCGTCGTGGCCTCGATCAACTGCCCGGGAATGCGAACTCGGTCGCCGGATTTGCGCACACTGCCTTCGAGTACATACCGGACGCCTAGCTCGCGCCCGACCTGCCTGACGTCGATAGCCTGGCCCTTATAGATAAAAGAGGATTGTCGCGCGATGACGAACAGCGATTTAGACCGTGAAAGGCCGGTGATGATATCCTCAACCATGCCATCGGCGAAATACTCCTGCTCCGGATCCGAGCTCAGGTTAGTGAATGGGAGAACGGCCAACGACGGCTTGTCGAGGACCGGGAGGGTGGGTTTTGGCGCTTCCCTGTCGGCTTCGATGACCGGCAAGGTAGAGGCGCTGTGAGCTTCCTGTACCGCACCAATAAAGCGGAAGCCCTTCCTCGGCAGGGTCTTAATGAGCCGCTGCTTTTCGCCGGAATCGCCGATCGCCGATCGAGCTGCATTTAGGCGGGTCGTCAGGGCTGCATCGGAGACGACGCGCCCGTCCCATATGGCCTTGATGAGGTCATCCTTGCTGACGACGCGCTCTCTGTTGTTGATCAGGTAGGCGAGGAGGTCGAACACCTGAGGCGCGAGGGGGACGAAATCAGCCCCGCGATGCAGCTCCCGCCGGTCAGTGTCGAATACGTACTCCTCGAAGAGGTAGCGCAAGCTGCCACTCCGCAAAAAGATCTGCGCCGCACAGAGGCGTCGCCTCGATTCAAAAGAAATAAGCCGTCGGTAAGGAAAATGTAAGCCGCACGTCAAGCGTGTCCGACGGCATCCTGGCACGCTCACTCGGCAGAAACAAGCCGAGGGGAGCTGCCGGTGAGCACGACTTACGGCACCAGGAGGCTGCGACGGGCTGCCGCACCAACGGGTCAAGTCGGCGCCCTTTTCAAGGGCTTCTGGAGTGCATTTCAAGAATGGCGCGCACGCCGGATTGTCCGAGCAACCCTACTTGGTCTTAGCGACCGGGAGCTGGCGGATATCGGTACGACTCGGGGCGAGATCGACTACGTCGCGTCGCAGCGAAGCATCGTGAGGCAATATCGTACGACAGATCGATACGACGCCGGCACGCTTCTTCTCTTGTTGCTCTGCACCGCGCTTAACTTCGTACCGGTATACGGAGCCAAAGCGCAATGTACAGCGCAGGACGTTTTGCGCAATCGCCTGTTGCTTAGTACGGCCGCGGCGGCTCCCGACCCGCAGGATCCGATTAGCTCCGCCGCCGATGTTCCAATCTGGAAGACGATTGCAATAGGGACGTTCAGGGATCCGGTCGCGCTTCGCGACGCAATGAGCGCAATGGGTTGCGGCGTCGGAAACTCGGCCGCGGAGGTCCTTGCTCGACCAGCCTTCACAGTGAGCGGCAACAAGGCCGACCTCGATCTCGTTATCGTCTCGGCGGCCCAACTCGGGATTCAGAGCGAGACGGTACCGCTACGGAAAATGTATGCGCACGCACAACGACGGGGTCTCGGCCTCGCACCCGCCGAAGTCGCTCCGCAACTCCGGCTTCAGTATTTGGATCAACCAATCGGAGAGTTCCTCATTATCGCGATGGAGCCGATTCGGACGTGGTCGGATGATCCGGTCATCTTGACGGTGGCCAACGGCGGTGCAGGGCTCATTCTCATTGGTCAGGATGGCCACGACGATTCCGAAGTCCCAGCAATGTCCCGTTTTGTATTCGTGCGGCCCCATGACAACGCGCCTGCGGAAGCAGCACTCCTCCATGACTAACCTTCTAGACCTTCGTTGTGGGCACCGACCCTGATGGAGACTCCAATGCTTCGCCTGCTCGTTAATTTGGCCGCAGCGTCCTATATGTTGATCAGCGTTGACGCCGCCCATTCAGACGATGTCAAGCGCGTCACTGCAAACGGGGCTGAGCTTTACTATGTGGAAGTAGGTCAGGGCGAGCCGGTCATATTCGTCCACGGCGGGCTCCAAGACTACCGAATGTGGCTGGCACATCTTCCCAAGTTCGCTGATCGCTATCGGGCGATCGCCTATAGCCGCCGCAACCACTTCCCAAATGAGGCAAACCCCGAGGGCATGCCGGATGGCGCCGCGGATGCGCACGGCGAGGATCTTGCCGCGTTTGTGCGGGCTCTAGGCTTGTCGAAGGTCCGCGTCGTTGCGCATTCGTCCGGCGCGCATGCGGCGCTGTTCTTTGCCGCCATACGGCCGGAAATGGTGGTCAGCCTGACGCTCAACGAACCACCGGCGACTGGAATCCTGGCCGGCGTTCCCGGCGTCGACGACATGTTGAAAGAGTGGGACAATGCCCAGGCGCCGGCAGGGCAGGCAGTTAAGGCAGGCGACGTGAAAGCCGGCATACCGCTGTTCGTGAATGCTGTCGGCGGACCGGGCGCCTATGAACGTCGTTCCAATGCCGACCAGGAGATGAACTTCGACAACGTGGCGTCATTTCAAGCCGACGCCACAACGAAACGCCCGAGGCCAGTGTTCACATGCGAAATGGCCAAGTCGATCAGTGCGCCAACGCTTTTGTCCAATGGTGAGCGAAGTCCTAAGTTCTTCTATCGAATTTTCGACCAGCTAGAGACCTGCCTACCAAACCGCGAGAGGATCATCATTGTCGGAAGTTCGCACACCGTGCCTGCAGAAGCTCCTGACGCGTACGATCAGGCTGTTCTTACGTTTATGGGCAAACATTAGCGCCGTAAGTCCGGTCTGGGTCAGGAGCGTCGGTTTGACAAACGGCTCGGCACTTCGGTTTTGTCCCGATCAGCAGACCATTTTAGGAGCCAAGCCGAACTTCGCCATCGGCCAGTTGCGGACATCCCCATGCCGACGTGGTGATACCGCAAATTCCTCTACTGGCTCTCCGGCCAGGAACACCAGATAACCCGATATAGTTGACGACTAAGACGGCGGTCCTCCGTGCCGTTCCAATTTGGCTTGCCGGTACGGCGCAGCGGGCGCATCCTGATTACCGAACTGTCAGCTTCGGGCGCCAATCAGGCTCGCTAGGGACACAAGGCAGGTCCACACCCGCAAGGAAGGAGGGAATCATGAAGCAGAGGCATTTAAGTATCGCTGTGCTCGTCGGTGCGGTCTTCCTTGCGCTGCCGATGACCGGTGGCGCACAGATTCTCGTGTCCGGCAACGACGAGAAGGTCTTGTGGGACGACGCCGGCAAGACGGTCTACCTGCCGCCCGGCAAGGATACGATCTCCTTCATCGACATCGGCGACCGTGAGAACCCGAAGATCCTGACGAGCATTGCACTCGAGAACAGCATCTTTGGGCCGCCGACCAATCTTGCCGTGCATCCAAGCGGTGAGATC
>NZ_PSRT01000094.1 GCF_004212635.1 Bradyrhizobium genosp. SA-3
CGCGAAAATTGCGGCGCGACCGCCGCGGCGTGCAGCATCTCAGCCCCATCGAAAAACTGCTGGCGCCGTTGCCGCGCGACTGCGGCATCGTGACCGTGATCGACGGCCATCCCTCCGCGCTCGGCTGGCTCGGCAGCGTCCGTGGCCACCGCGTCGAGGCACTCGGCGTCGAGCAGTTCGGCCAGACCGGCACGATCGCAGACCTCTACCGCCACTACGGCCTGGATGCCAACGCCATCATCGATGCGGCCGAAAGCCTCACCACCGGCGCGCCGGTGCTGCATCGGAAGATGGCGGTGTAAAATATCGTCGCCCCGGCGAAGGCCGGGGCCCATACGCCGCTGCGGGTGTTGTAGACGACAGGTGTTAGTCGCCTGAGCAAACCAACGAGATTCGGTGGTTATGGGTCCCGGCCTTCGCCGGGACGACATCGTGGTTGGGTTGCCACCTTGCCACGTTCCCGCCACCGGCTCATATAACCACCGTCCGCCGCAACGCTGGCCCCGCATATGGCGGGTTCAATTGCTGGCGCTTTCGTGCAAGGATGCCTGCCGAAACGCCCCCTCCAAGCCCCCAAGAAGAGGTTAACGATGGTCAATCGCATGCAATTCTACATCGACGGCGCCTGGGTCGATCCCGCCGTCAAGAAGTCCACCGCCGTGATCAATCCGGCGACGGAAGAGGCGATGTACGAGGTTGCGCTGGGCTCCAAGGCCGACGTGGACAAGGCCGTGGCTGCCGCCAAGCGCGCCTTTGCGACGTTCTCCCAGACCAGCCGCGAAGAGCGCGTCGCGCTGTTCTCCAAGATCATCGAGATCTACAAGGGCCGGCTCAAGGAGATCGGCGCTGCCGTCTCCGACGAGATGGGCGCGCCGCTGCCGATGGCGGAAAAGCTCCAGGCCGGCGCCGGCCTCGGCCATCTCATGACCACGCTCGACGTGCTCAAGAACTATCATTTCGAGGAGCCGGTCGGCACCGCCATGGTGCTGCGCGAGCCGATCGGTGTGGTCGGCATGATCACGCCCTGGAACTGGCCGCTCAATCAGATCGCCTGCAAGGTCGCGCCCGCGCTCGCCGCCGGCTGCACCATGATCCTGAAGCCGTCGGAGTTCACCCCGACCTCGGCGCTGATCTTCGCGGAGATCCTCCATGAGGCCGGCGTGCCGAAGGGCGTGTTCAACCTCGTCAACGGCCTCGGCCCCGAGGTCGGCGCCGCCATGAGCGAGCACCCCGATATCGACATGATCTCCTTCACCGGCTCGACCCGCGCCGGCATCGACGTGGCGAAGCGCGCGGCTCCCACCGTGAAGCGCGTCAGCCAGGAGCTCGGCGGCAAGTCGCCGAACGTCATCCTCGAAGGTGCCGACCTCACGAAGGCGGTGACCGGCGGCGTGATGCACATGTTCAACAACTCCGGCCAGTCGTGCAACGCGCCCTCGCGCATGATCGTGCCGGCCTCGAAGATGAAGGAAGTCGCCGCGATCGCGAAGGCCGTCGCCGACAAGACCAAGGCCGGTGATCCCCGCGCCGAAGGCACCACCATCGGCCCGGTCGTCAACCGCGGCCAGTGGGACAAGATCCAGGGGCTGATCAAGAAGGGCATCGACGAGGGCGCGACGCTCGTCGCCGGCGCCCGGCCTGCCCGAAGGCGTCAACAAGGGCTTCTATGTCCGCCCGACCATCTTCGCCGACGTCACCCCTGACATGACGATCGCCCGTGAAGAGATCTTCGGACCGGTGCTGACCATCATCGGCGCCAAGGACGAGGCCGACGCGGTGAAGATCGCCAACGACACGCCGTATGGTCTTGCCGGCTACGTCTCGGCCGACACGGTGGAAAGCGCCAAGCGCGTTGCCCGCCAGATCCGCGCCGGCAACGTCAACCTCCAGGGCGTGCCCAACGACCGCACCGCGCCGTTCGGCGGCTACAAGCAGTCCGGCAACGGCCGTGAGTGGGGCAAGTACGGCCTAGAGGACTTCCTCGAAGTGAAGGCCGTCGCCGGCTTCAACGCGGCGTAAGTTTTAGCGCGTGAACAACATGACGCCGGAGCGGCAAACCGCTCCGGCGTTTTTGTTTCGTCATTGCGAGGAGCCCTTGCGACGAAGCAATCCAGGCTGTCTCCGCGGAAACAGTCTGGATTGCTTCCGCCTTCGCCAAAGGCTTCGGCGGACAAGTCGCTTCGCCCGTAATGACGGAGAACAGATCTCGTAGGGTGGGCAAAGGCGCGCTCTTCGCGCGACGTGCCCACCGTTCCGCGCCGAACGAGAACTGGTGGGCACGCTGCGCTTTGCCCACCCTACGAGACCGACACGGCCGAACGACTATCCCCCAACCGCGCCTTGCGTGTTCACATACAGCGCGTAGATCGACTGGCTCGCGGCCATGAACAGGCGGTTGCGCTTGACGCCGCCGAAGCAGAGATTGGCGCAGCGCTCGGGCAGCGCGATGCGGCCGATCATGACGCCGTCCGGCGCGAACACCACGACGCCGTCAAGCTCGGGATCGCCCATGCCCCAGCCGCACCAGAGATTGCCGTCGATGTCGCAGCGCATGCCGTCCGGCGTGCCGGGACCTGCATCGATGTGGACGCGCTTATTGGAGAT
Source organism: Bradyrhizobium genosp. SA-3 (assembly GCF_004212635.1). Lineage (GTDB taxonomy): Bacteria > Pseudomonadota > Alphaproteobacteria > Rhizobiales > Xanthobacteraceae > Bradyrhizobium. Next base: position 2,605 of record NZ_PSRT01000094.1, read on the forward strand.
CGTGGCGCCATCAGGCGAGACGTCATAGGCGAGGATCTTGCGGTTCGGTTGCCCGCGCGATTCCACGACGTATAGAATCTTCTCGTCGGGCGAGAAGCACAGCCCGTTCGGCCCCAGCACACCCTCGGCGACGATGGTCGCTTTACCGGTCGCGGGATCGAGCCGGTAGACGTTCGGCTCGATCTCGGGCTCGGCCTTGTAGCCCTCGTAATTGCCGAGCAGGCCGAAGGTCGGATCGGTGAACCAGATCGAGCCGTCCGATTTAACAACGACATCGTTCGGTGAGTTCAACCGCTTGCCGTTGAATTGATCCATCAGCACGGTGATGCTGCCGTCATATTCGGTGCGCACCACGCGGCGACCGCCATGCTCGCAGGTGACGAGCCGGCCCTGACGATCCCTGGTGTTGCCATTGGCGAAATTCGAGGGCTTTCGGAACACGCTGACGGCGCCGGTTTCCTCCTCCCACTTGAGGATGCGCTGGTTCGGGATGTCGCTGCACAGGAGATAGCGCCCGTCGCCGAACCACACCGGCCCCTCGGCCCAGCGCAGGCCGGTCGCGAGCCGCTCCACCGCCGAAAGTTTCAGCCAGTATTTTTCGAAGCGGGGATCGAGTGCACGTATCGCCGGATCGGGGTAACAGGTCGCCGGCCGCCAGCCTTGCGGCCGTTCTTGGGTGTGGGACGATGCATCGTTCATGCGCAGTCTCGTTGTTGCGTTCCCTCTGTCCAAGTCTGCTAGCATCAGATATCTACGGCCGCAAATCGGTCGCTACTTATGAGGAAAGACATGCCGCGCATCTTGATGACAGGAGCTTCGGGCGGAATTGGAACGCGCCTGCGGAAACTGCTGCCGCCGATCTACCCGGACCTCCTGCTGAGCGACATCCGCAAGCCGGCCGATCTCGGCCCCGACGAGCAGTTCAAAGCGGCGGACCTGTCCGATATGGCGCAGGTCGAGGCGATCTGCGAGGGCGTCGACGGCATCATCCATTTCGGCGGCTATTCGGTCGAGGGTCCCTGGGACGACATCCTCCAGGCCAACATCATCGGCTGCTACAATCTGTTCGAGGCCGCGTACCGCAAGGGCGTCAAGCGCGTGGTGTTCGCCTCGTCCAATCACGCCGTCGGCTTCTATCCGCGCCACCACAAGATCGGCACCGACGTCACCCCGCGCCCCGACGGCCGCTATGGCGTCAGCAAGGTGTTCGGCGAAGCCGTCGGCGCGCTCTATGCCGACAAGCACGGGCTGAAGGTGACTTGCCTGCGCATCGGCAATTTCGGCGACATGCCGCTCGACCAGCGCCGGCTCGCGATCTGGCTCAAGCCCGACGACCTCGTGCAGCTCTGCCAGATCGGGCTCGAGCATCCCGACATCCATTTCGAGATATTCTACGGCGTGTCCCTGAACGAGCGCGCCTGGTGGGACAACCACCGCGCCTACGCGTTCGGCTACCGCCCCACCGGCCGCTCCGAGGATCATGTGGCGCATGCCATGGCCGAGCAGGCCAAGCTCAAGCCCGACCCGATCGGCGACCACTATCAGGGCGGCGCCTTCTGCAGCAGCGAGTTCGATGGCGATGCGAGCCGGATCATCGACTGGAATAAGCGGTAGGGCTGTTGATGTAGCCTAGGCTCTCGCCACCATGCAGGTGCACTCCCTCGCCCCGTTTTTACGGGGAGAGGGTGAGGGCTTTCACCGCGAGGACCGTGAGAGTTGGACTCGCGGAAGTCTGTGCCCTTGTTCAGCAGTACTTCCGTCAGGTCGTCATCCTAGCCGCCGCGTCTGAGGTTCTCAGCGGCGCGTCTAAGGACGTCATGGAGCCATTCGTGCGAGGGCTCGCCGTCGACACGCTCGTGCCATAGCAGCCGGACCTCCAGCGGAGTCGCCGTGTAGGGAAGCTCGTACGTCGCGATCGGATAGTTTTGTTCCAGTGCTTGCGCAAGCGGGCGCGGAACGATGGCCGCCAATTCGGAATCCCGAAGCAGCCCGGGGACGGCTAGAAAATGCGGCAATGACACCGCCATCCGCGGCGGCCGGTCGCTCTCGGCGAGTGCCCGCTCGAGCGCATCGCGGTCGTACATTTCCGAGCGCCGCGCCAGGCCGCGCTCGGAAATGAAGCCGCCGATCGCGCCCTCCTGCTCTCCACCGAAGGAGACCACCACCAGCGGCAGCCGTGCAAGCATCGCCTTGTCCAGCCGACCAAGCTTGCGCTTTTTGCCGACAATCAGCACGTCGTCATATTCGAATAGCAGCGACGTGCGGAAACGGCTCGGCGGAAGCGAGAAGACGCCGATCGCAACGTCGATGCGACCGAGGTCGATCTGCTCGGCAAGGTCGATCCGCGTGACCGGCTTGATGGTCAGGTCAATGTGGGGCGCCTCGCGCCCGAGTATCTTCAAGAGAGGCGACGCCAACACCATCGTGGCGAAGTCATTGGCAGCCAGCGTAAACTGCTTGGTTGACGTCGCCGGAACGAAGGTCGGCAGTTCCACAGCCGCCTCGAGCACGCGTAGCGCCTCACGAATTTGGGGGGCCATCGTCAAGGCCCGCGCCGTCGGTTGCATGCCCGCGGCCGTGCGCACGAACAGCTCATCTTCCAGCATCTCTCGAAGCCGGGCGAGCGAGTGGCTTACGGCGGACTGGCTGAGCGCGACTTTCTGGCTGGCGCGCAATACGCTCCTTTCGTCCATGACGGCGTCGAACACTTTGAGCAGATTCAGGTCCAATGTCTTGAATGAAACCGACACGATGAGGATCCAGTTGATGGCTGACGGCGCGCCGCGACGGCGACCAGTTAAGGTCAGGGGCGCCGTAGATGCAACCGGTGCAAACGATCGAACCAAGCCTTGAGTCCCGGGCAAACTGAAGGAGGTTCAGGATCAATCTGCAAGAGTTTCACTTCCGCAAGAGACCGATCCCGGCATTATTCAATCGCTGTGTTCGGAGGAGGTGAGCCATGCGATCGACCGCGACGACAGGTACCGGTAAGGCGGTTGTTGCGACGTTGATTTCGCTGGTGCTCACGACCGCCGCGATTGCCGACGAGGCACCGATCAAGCTCGGGGTGCTGACCGACATGTCCTCGCTCTATGCCGACAATGGCGGGCAAGGGTCAGTGGTCGCGGCGCAAATGGCCGTTGACGATTTCAAGGGCAGGGTTTTGGGGCGTCCCGTCCAGATCATTGCCGGCGACCACCAGAACAAGGCTGACGTAGGATCGGTGATTGCACGGCGCTGGATCGAGAACGAGGGTGTCGAGGTGATTCTCGATGTCCCCAATTCGGCCGTCGCGTTGGCTGTACAAGGCATTACCCGTGACAAGAAGAAGCTGTTTCTCGCCACTGGCGCCGCCACTTCGCGCCTCACCGGCGACGAATGCTCGCTGACCGGCATTCACTGGACCTACGATACCTTTGCTTTGTCGCAGGGCATAACCAAAGCGATCGCGCGCCTTGGCGCAAAGACTTGGTTCTTCCTCTCCGCTGATTATTCGCTGGGCGCACAGCTCGAGGCCGATAGCCGCCGGGTCATCGGCGCGACCGGTGGCAAGGTCGTGGGCGCGGTCAAGCATCCTATCAACACGCCGGATTTCTCCTCCTTCCTGCTGCAAGCGCAATCTTCGAAGGCGGATGTGATCGCACTGGCCGATGCTGGCGGTGATTTCATCAATGCGGTCAAGCAGGCCGGCGAGTTCGGGATCACGCGCGGGCAAAAGCTTGCCGGTCTGATCGTTTTCATCGCCGACATTCACAGTCTGGGATTGCAGAGTGCTCAAGGCTTGATGCTCAGCTCGGCATTCTACTGGGATATGAACGACGACACGCGTGCATGGTCGAGGCGCTTCATCGAGAAGACCCAGAAGGTCCCGACCATGATCCATGCCGGCACTTACGGCGCGGTGATGCACTATCTCAAGGCGGCCGAAGCGGCGGGCACGCTCGATGGACCTGCCGTTGCCGCCAAGATGCGCGAGATGCCGGTGAATGATTTCATGACGAAGAATGGCCGGATCCGCGAAGACGGCAGATTGATCCGGGACATGTATCTCTTCCGGGTCAAGTCACCGCAGCAATCGAAACATAAGTTCGACTACTATGAGCTGCTCGCGACCATTCCCGGAGAAGAGGCCTTCAGGCCGATGGAGGACGGAGGATGTCCGCTCCTGAAGAAGCCGTGATGGCTGGAGATGAGGCGCGTATCGTGGCGCCGAGCCCGATCGACGCGATCCTGACCGGCCGGTTTGCATGCCGCCAGTTCTGCAACGCTCCGGTCGCCCGACGAACGATCGAGCAGATCCTCCGTGTCGCGCGATTCGCGCCCAGCGGTGCGAACATCCAGCCCTGGCACGTCTACGTGCTGACAGGCGAGGTCAAGGGCAAGGTGTCGGCGGCGCTGCTGGAGGCGCATGAGACCTCTCGTGACGAACACGTCTCAGAGTACAAATACTACGCCAGCGATTTACCCGGTCTGTATCTCAAACGGCGGCAGGAGTTCGGCCGATTGTTCTATGGCTCGCTCGGGATCCATCAAGCCGATTCAGAGGGGAGGAGCAGACAGACCGCGAAGAATTACACATTCTTCGGCGCGCCCGTGGGATTGATCGTGACCATCGACCGTCGCCTGGAAGTCGGTAGCTGGCTCGACCTCGGAATGTTCGTGCAGAACATAATGCTCGCGGCGGCAGGACGCGGGCTTCAATCGTGCCCGCAGGAAACGTTCGCAAAATACCATCGAATCCTGCGCCCACTGCTGTCGATTCCGGCAGAGCAAATGGTGGTGTGCGGCATCTCGATCGGCAAGGCCAAGCTTCAGGGGCAGGACAGAGTGATGCCGCGGGCGGACATCGATGAGTTCGCGACGTTCCTTGGTTTCGAAGATTGAAGCTTGGTCGAATAGGAGATCATGATGCAAAGCCGAGAAGAACTGATCCAGCGCAGCATTCCGTTCCTCCGGGAGGTCAAGGACATGACCCCGGGAGCTGAGATGGAGCGTTGGCTCAACGAGACATATGGGGAAGAGAGCGCGCTCTATCAGGATCTCGCTCGCCTGATCAAGGTCGGGGTCGAGGAAGGATGGGCCGCAAACCAGGAAGTGGACGGCCCAAACTACCGGCGCAGCCGCATCGTAGAGCCGACGGCCGACACGTTCCAGTTCAGCATCACTGCTGTGTACATGAACAGCGCCGATCCGCGCCGCTTCAAGGACGAGGACGACCACGACGTGTTGCGGGGACAATATCACGGCCATCCCTACGGCGAGCTCAACCTTGTGGTCCCCTTGAACAAGGGTGCGGAGTTGAAGGGATTACAGGGTTGGCAGGGAGCCGGCTGGACGGCGCCTGATCCAGGCAGCAGGCACTATCCTGAAGTCAGGGGCGGCGCGGTCATTGCACTGTTCTATCTGCCGGCTGGGCGCATCTCATACGATTTCAAGGCGCCTGCCGGATGATTGCGCGATGCGAAGCGCTCGGGGCGCGCTCGTCAATTCCTGACAATTGCTGCGGCCGGGCAAGCGCCCGGCTGCGGCTCAAGGCGGGCAATTGTGGCCGATCAACGCATGCCCATGAGCGCTGGCGCAGATCGTCAGCGACTGCCCGTGTGATCGCATGACCTGTCGCACGTCATTTCGCAACGCGCGATTCTTGTTTCTTGGTCACATGCCAGAGCACCACATGGTAATGCGGCACATCCACGCCGGGGTGACCCGCGTTGAAGTATAGGCTGACATGATCAACTGGTGCCGCGGACCCCGCCCCCTCCAATGACTTGTGATCGTCGATGTCCTTGTTCGGGACCATGTACACGGTCGCCACCAAGCGATCCCTGCGATCGAAGCACAGGAACGGCCCCAGCGGCAAAGTGTCGGGCTTGACGAAGATGATGCCGAGGCCCGGAAAGAATTTCGGGAAGTTCACGAGATCGCTGACCCGCTTGTATCCGCTTTTTTCGGCGACCTTCCGCTGATTTGGCGGCCGACGGACGACTTCGGGCTTCTCTTCGTGCTTCCTGTGCGCCTTGCTGCTTCGGTGAGGGGCTGTCCTGGTTTGATCGACCTTGGCGGCCGGCGGCGCGGTGGCCGGTCCGAACGTCTGCGGCGCTGGCGGCAAGAAGGGCGCAAATTGGGCGGCAGGACGCCTCACGTCTGCGATCAAGGCGAGCAACGCAACCAGGGCTGCCTTCATAAGCGCGTTGCGCATCGACACCTCCCCGAGATTTGCCTGCCAAGTTTTGCTCACTTATTCCGGATTGCGTTCTCGCCAGCGAAGGAAGTCCCGGAACAATTCTTCGCGGTCTGGCGGATTGGCGGTCGGCTTTCCCTCGAGAAACCGGCCGAACGCCTTGCGAAGCGCGGCCTCGCCGCCGGATTGCTGCTGCAGCCAGCGCTCTGCCGGTCGGAATCGTTGCCATCCCGGGAGCAGCGCGGCCAGGTTCACCTCGCGCCATTTGGGATGATGTGCGCCGCCGAGAAATTCGGGAAAGCGCGCGAACAATGTCTGGACGAAGAATTCCAGCAACCGAAATCGCTCGTTGCCGCTTGGCCAGTTGTAGGCGAAGAGAGCGGATTTGATCGCGATCGTGTCGACACTTGCTTCGGCCGCGATGATGTTCGGGTAGTCCTGATGGCGAAGCGTCGATGGCAGATAGTCTTGTTGCAGCAGCTCTTTGGAGTAGGGGATGGGCAGGAGGTGAATATCATCGAGCTGCGAGATCTGCGTCAGGAAGTTGACCGGTTTTCCTGAGACCAACAGAGCGGCGGAGAGATCTCCCTTCCTCAGACCATCCAGCGCGGCCTGCGGTCCCAAGTTCGACTCGCTGACCTTGACGCCCAGACGGTTCAACAATTCGCGGCCGAGGATGGCGCCGGCACTGCCGTCGTCCCCGAGATTGACCCTCTTTCCCGACAGCTCCGACAGACTTCTGATCTCCGGCCGCGCGAGAAGATGGAACTCTTCGATATGGAGCGGGGCAATGTAGGTCAGCTTGTCAGAGATATCTCCGAAGGTCCTTGTCTCCCGGAGCCGGTCGACCAGGACGACGGGCGCGATCGCCACGTCGGCACCTGCGAGGGTGAGCACATCAAGGACGTTGCGGATACCGCCGTTTCCCACGATGGGCAGGACCCGCAAGGCGACCTCGCCATGCGGACCCGTCTCCTGGCCACTGGCCAGTGTGGTCGCAATGTCCTGAGCTATCGCGAATTCAGTGCATTGCGGCGTACCGGTTACGAATCCCACCGTATACGGATCCGCAGATCGTCCCGTTTCCTTCCGCGGGGTGATTTCTTTTCGCAGAGCTTTCCCGGTTTCACTCGGAGACGCGGGCAGCCGCTTTTGTGCGAGGGACTCCTGGACCTGTCCGCCGAGCCAGGCCGCTGCAATCAACGCGATGAACAAACCGGCCCGCATCGCTCCGCAGACCCTCATTGTTCAAATAGCCGGCCCTCCCTTGGGCCGACATGCTCCGATCGATCGTCACCGGCCACGTCCAAAGCACGACGGGCGAATGAAGCTCGCTCGAGCCTTCCAACGCGCCGGGGCTTGCGACGTTCCGGCGCGCGTATACGGCTCGTTTCGTGGCGGGAAGCCCCACCTAGAGCCCGGCCTCATCCTCAGCGATACGCTTGAGATAATCCGACTTGCTGAATTGCATGTGGTCGACACACAGCTGCGCCAGCGCCCAGCTGTCGCGGCCCTTGAGCAGCTCGATCATCAGCTCGTGCTGGCGCCGCGATTGTGCGAGGCCGTCGCGGTCGGCGAGATTCTTTGCGCGCATCGGTAGCGTCAGGTTCATGTAGTCCTGGAGCGAGCGCACCAGATACGGATTGCCGCAGGCAGAAAACAGCGCGAGGTGGAAGGCGTCGTTGGCTTCATGGATGCCGCGCAGATCCTGCACGTCGGCCCTTGCGCAATATTGCCGTTGCAGCGCGGAGAGTTCGTCGATCAGGGCTTGCGGCGCGGGGAGGGGGATCATCAGCGCGGCCTGCCGGGTCAGCATCTCCCGCACCTCGTAGATCTGCCGGACTTCCTCCGCCGAGTAGAACCGAACCGTCGCGCCGACGTTCTTCTCGCGGCGGACGATGCCGCGCCGCTCGGCATCCACCAGCGCCTGACGCACGAAGTGCCTGGAGGTGCCGTAGCGCGACATCAGCGCGTCCTCGGTGAGGCGTGCGCCCGGTGCGAGGCGGCCGAAGATGATGTCCTCCTCCAGGCGCGCGACGACGTCGTCCGGATCGTCGCGCCGGACCGGCATGCTGTCTGCAGTGCGAATATCGGACATGCCCTCAGTCTCCCGGCGGTTGGCCGGTTTCGTCCTGTGGAGCAGGGGAGGCCTGGATTGTCAATAATTTGTACCACAACTGACGCCAAAAGTCAGAAAGTGCGACAATATTGGCCAATCTTATTGACAATCGAGGGACAGGCTGTACCACAATGGCAGGGTGAATGGAGTGGCATGATGACGAGTGGCTTGCGCAAGGGTCTGACGAGCTATGGCGATGCCGGCTTCTCGCTGTTCCTGCGCAAGGCGTTCATCAAGGCCATGGGCTATTCCGACGACGCGCTGGAGCGCCCGATCGTCGGCATCACCAACACCTATAGCGACTACAATCCCTGCCACGGCAACGTCCCCCAGATCATCGAAGCCGCCAAGCGCGGCGTGATGCTGTCGGGCGCGATGCCATTCGTATTCCCCACCATCTCGATTGCCGAGAGCTTTGCGCATCCGACCTCGATGTACTTACGCAATCTGATGGCGATGGACACCGAGGAGATGATCCGCGCCCAGCCGATGGATGCGGTGATCGTGATCGGCGGCTGCGACAAAACGCTGCCGGCGCAGGTGATGGCGGCGATCAGCACCGATTTGCCGACGATGGTCATTCCGGTCGGCCCCATGGTGGTCGGCCACCACAAGGGTGAGGTGCTGGGCGCCTGCACCGATTGCCGCAGGCTGTGGGCGAAATATCGCGCCAGCGACATGGACGATGCCGAGATCGAGGCGGTGAATGGCCGTCTCGCGCCGTCGGTCGGCACCTGCATGGTGATGGGCACGGCCTCGACCATGGCCTGCATGATCGAGGCGATGGGCCTGTCGTTGCCGATGAGCGCGACGATCCCGGCGCCGCATGCCGAGCGTTTCCGTCTGGCGGAGGCGAGCGGCAAGGTTGCCGCCGAGATGGCCAAGACCAAGGGGCCGAAGCCGAGCGAGTTGCTGACGCCGGCCTCGTTCAGGAATGCTCAGGTCGTGCTTCAGGCGATCGGCGGCTCGACCAACGGCCTGATCCATCTGACCGCGATGGCGCATCGCTCGCCGCATCGGCTCGATCTCGAAGTGTTCGACCAGATCGGCCGCGAGGTGCCGGTGCTGGTCGATCTCAAGCCGTCCGGCGAACATTACATGGAGCATTTCCATCACGCCGGTGGCGTGCCGAAATTGCTGGCGCAGCTCGGTGATCTCGTCGACCTCGACGCCAGGACCATCACCGGCCAGACGCTGCGCGATATCGCGGCGAATGCGGAGGACGTGCCCGGCCAGGACGCGATCCGTCCACGCGACAATCCGATCAAGACGGAAGGCGGTCTTGCCGTCCTGCACGGCAATCTCGCGCCGCGCGGTGCGGTGATCAAGCAGTCGGCCGCCAGTCCAAAACTGCTGCAGCATACCGGGCGCGCGGTGGTGTTCGAATCCGTCGAGGACATGACCCTGCGCGTCGACGATCCCGATCTCGACGTGAACTCCGACGACGTGCTGGTGCTGCGCAATGCCGGCCCCAAGGGTGCGCCGGGCATGCCCGAGGCGGGCTATCTGCCGATCCCGAAGAAGCTGGCGCGCGGCGGCACCAAGGACATGGTGCGCATTTCGGATGCGCGCATGAGCGGCACCGCGTTCGGCACCATCGTGCTGCACATCACACCGGAATCCGCCGTCGGCGGGCCGCTGGCGCTGGTGCAGAACGGCGACATGATCCGCCTCGATGTGGCCAAGCGCAGCATCGAGCTGCTGGTCGATGCGGCCGAGCTGGAGCAGCGGCGCGCCACGTTGAAACCGGCCGCAGCGCCGGAAGAGGCAAGGCGCGGCTACGCCTGGCTGTTCAACGAGACCATCATGCAGGCCGACGAGGGCTGCGACTTCGATTTCATGCAGAGGACTGGGAAGAAGACCGAGAAGGGCTGATAACACTCGAACGAGCGCTCAGACCGCACAATCGGCGGGCGATAAAACAGGGGGGAAACGATGATTGCGCGATCCATGCCAAGATTCTTACATGGGTTGGCGGCCATGGCCGCCGTGCTGTTCGTCACGGGGGCCGGGGGCACAGGAGGTGAAGCATTATCGCTTCGCCTATGACCAGCCGCGCAACACCGGCTATTCCATCGCGGGCGACCTCTTTGCCGAGAAGCTCAAGGAATTGAGCAAGGGCACCATGATCATCGACCAGTATCCGGGCGCGCAGCTCGGGCAGGAGCCGCAGGTGCTCCAGCTCGTGAAGGCCGGAGACGTCGAATTCTCGATCATTTCCTCAGCCAATACCGCGACGATCTCGCCGCAGGCCGGCGTGATGTCGCTGCACTATTTGTTCCGCGACGAGAACCACGTGATCAAGGGATTGGCCGATCCCCGCGTCTTCGAAGCGCTCAGGGCCATGATCGATGAGACCACGCAAGGCCTGCACGTCATCGCGACGGGATCGCAGGGTGTGCGCCATATGTACTCCAAGAAAGAGATCCACAACGTCGGCGACGTCAAGAGCCTGAAGGTCCGGGTGCAGGCCACCGCGACCGAGGACACCATGTTCCCCGCCTATGGCGCCCAGACTGTGCACATGCCGTTCGGCAGCGTCTACACAAGCTTGCAAACCGGCGTGGTCGACGCTGCCGAGAACAGCATCAATGTCTACCTCGTCAACAAGCATTACGAGGTCGCGCCCGTCCTCAACATCACCGAGCACGAGGCCAACAACGCGCTGGTGTTCGTCTCCGACAAGCTCTGGCAGAGCCTGTCGGCCGAGCAGAAGGGATGGGTGCAGACCGCGGCCAACGAGATCAGCACCAAGGAGCCGGCGAAAGCGTTCGAGCTTGAGCGAACCGCGGCTGAGAAGCTGAAGAAGATGGGCGTCAAGCTCGTTCAGGACGTCGACAAGAAGAGCTTTACGGCGATCGCCGATCCCTATCTCGACAAGCTCGCCAAGGAGCTCGGCCCGCATGCCGAGAAGATCAAGGATTTGATCCGGTCGATCAATTAAGGTCGCGAATGCCGCTCCCTCCCCGAGTCGTCCCGGCGAAAGCCGGGACCCATACTCCGCGGCGGCGCTTAGGGCACAGTAGCAGTCAGTTTTTTTCAACAACGTCGAGCTGCGTTTAGTTATGGGTCCCGGCCTTCGCCGGGACGACAATGATGGCCATCGCCGACAAACTGCTCGTTCAACGCCAGCGTCACCTGAAATGGCGTTGGCTCGACTGGCTCGAGCTTGCGCTGATGATCCTCTGCGGCCTGCTCTGCTTCGGCTTCTCACTGTCGGTGACTGCCGACATCGTCACCCGCACTATCGGACATCCCTGGCTGTGGCTGCAGGAGGTGACGTCGACGCTGTTCATCTACGCCATCTTCATCGGCACGGCGGCCGCGACCCGCCGCAACGATCACCTCTATCTCACCGCGATTTCCGAAGCGATGCACGGGACCCCGCGGCTCATCGTCGAGGTGATCATCCGCCTCGTCGTGCTCGGTGTCGCCTTCTGCCTGATCTGGTACGGCTACCAGAATTATCTGCGCGGCTTCGGCAGCTTTCGTCTACCGTCAGGCACGCCGATCGCCTCGCTCTATGCGATCATTCCGCTGTCGGGCGTGCTGATCGGCCTGTTCACCGTCGAGCAGCTCGTCAACGGCCTGCGCAACGGCTTTGACCATCCGGAGCCGCCCGAGGAGGATGGAACGCCCGTCGTCACCGACGCACAGATGAGGGCGCAGCCGTGAACGCTCCCATCGTCCTGGCCTTGATGACGGTCTGCTTCCTGTCCTTCGGCTATCTCGGCGTGCCGGTGCCGTTCTCGCTGATGGCCGGCGTCTTCATTGGCGCCCTGCTGTCTGACGTGTCGCTCGCCGCGATCATCCAGAAGATCTTTGACGGCGTCGATTCCGAGGCGCTGCTGGCGATCCCGTTCTTCCTCCTGGTCGGCGAGCTCATGAGCTCGGCCAATGTGGTGGTGCGGATCGCGAACCTCTCGGTGTCGCTGGTCGGGCATATCAGGGGCGGGCTGTCGCAGGTCGTGGTCGTCTTCAGCATGTTCTTCTCGGAGATGTCGGGCTCGACCACGGCCGACGTCGCCGTGATGAGCCGCGCGCTGGGCGGGCCGATGAAACGCGAGGGCTACGAGCCCGCCTTCATCGCCGCGATCATCGCCTCCGCATCCACGATTGCGGCGCTGGTGCCGCCGAGCATCACCGCGGTGGTCTACGGCGCGGTTGGCAACGTCTCGATCGCCGGCCTGTTCATGGCGGGCGTGGTGCCGGGCCTGATGATCGGCTTTGGCCTGATGATCTACTGCTACTTCTTCGGCCCCTCCGGCCTGCGCAAGCCGCGCGCGCCGCTGCGGCAGGTGGTGTTCGCCGCCGGCGATGCCGCGCTACCACTGATGATCCCCGTGATCCTGCTCGGCGGCATCCTGACCGGCTGGTTCACGCCGACGGAAGCCGGCGTCGTCGCCGTGGTCTGGATCGTCCTGGTCGTGATCCCCGCGCTCAATCGCGGGCATATCAGGAAAATCCCCTACGATTTCTGCCTGGCCGGCCTGATCTTCTCGCTGCCGCTGATCACGATCGGCGCTGCCAACGCCTTCGGCTGGATGCTGGCTTACCTGCGCGGGGCGACCTACATCGCCGAGTGGATCACCTCGATCGCCGGGAACGATCCGCATTTGATCATGCTGTTGATGGTGCTGCTTTTCACCATCGTCGGCGACTTCATCGAGCCGGTGCCGACCATCATCATTTTCATGCCGCTGGTCAATGCGCTGACGGAGGCCGGCGACATCAACGCCGTGCACATGGGGGTGGTGCTGATCGCGACGCTCGCCTTCGGCCTGATCACGCCGCCTTATGGGCTGGTGCTGCTGATGGCGTCGAAATTCGTCGGCATCAGTTTTGCCAAGGCCTTGCGGGCGGCGTTGCCGATCTATCTGGTGTTCCTGGCGACCATCGCGTTTGCGATCTATTTCCCGAGCGTGGTGCTGTGGCTGCCGCGGCACGTGCTTCCCGAGTCGGTCGGCTGCTTCAAGTCGCCGGCCGGCACGGGCTATATCTGTCCGCAGTAGGCCTGCTCGAGTGAACGCTACTTGCCCTTGCTGGTGAACTTCTTCACGGCGGTGCGGAACGCCTCCGTGTTCATCGCCATGATGATCTTGTGCTCCTCGGCATCTAACTGCTGCTTCACCGGCGTGGTCGCGGCCTGGTAGACCAGGGACTTTGTGCCGGCGATCGCCGCCGGCGGGTTCTGCGCCAGCCGCTCGGCGAGTTGCCGCGTCGCCGCCTTCAGCTCCGCGGCAGGAACAACCTTGGCGACCAGACCCCAATCGTGGGCCTGCTGCGCGGTAAAATTATCCTCGGCCAGGAAGATTTGCAGCGCGCGGCGGGAGCCGACCGTGCCGACGATGCCGACCGTCGAGCCGCCGTCCGGCGACACCCCGATCTTGGCATAGGCCGGCGTGAACTTGGCGTCGTCTGCGGCAATGCAGAGATCGGTGACGAAAGCGAGGCCCATGCCGGCGCCGGCGGCCGAGCCGTGCACGCTCGACAGCGAGATCTTTGGCATGCGGCGGAGGATCTCGATGAAGGCATGATAATGCTTGAGCAGTTCGCCGACCACGGGTGTCACCGTGCCCGCTTCGGCGGCAGCACCGATCGTCTGCAAATCGCCGCCGGCGCTGAAGGCACGGCCTTCACCTTCGAGGACGACGACGCGGATGCCGTCGTCGCCTTCGATTTGGGACGCGAGCTGTTCGAGCCTCTTCGCGATCGCGAGATTGATGGAATTGAACGCGGCGGGGCGGTTGAGTGTGATGGTCGCGATCGGGCCATCGATCCGCAGCAGGGCAGGATCATCGGGCTGGGAGACGGGAGCTGGCATCTTGAAATCCCCGGCAAGAGGTTCGTTGCTGCAACTAAATCGCAGAAGGCGAGGGGTGACAATCCCCGTCCGCCGCTCTTGCGCTGGGCGGAACGATAGGCTCAAATGGGCCCGCCTTCGCCAAGGGACGGACACGAGCGCCGGCTCCTCGTAAGGCCAGCAAATCAAAATCAGCGAGAGAGGAGACGACATGGGTCACGCTCGTGTCTCCGGAAGTGGGCTGTTGCAATGACGGATGGTCCGGTGATCATTGTCGGTGCTGGCCATGGCGGCTACCAGGTCGCGGCATCCCTGCGCCAGGCGGGCTTTTCGCAGCGCATCTGCCTGATCAATGACGAGGCGCATCTGCCTTATCAGCGGCCGCCGCTGTCCAAGGCCTACATCAAGGGCTCGGCCGGGCCGGAGAGCCTGATGTTCCGCCCCGAGAAGTTTTACCACGACCAGACCATCGAGCTGATCGCCGGCCGCGCGGTGTCGATCGACCGCGCGGGGCGGAAGCTGCATCTCGCCTCGGGCGAGACGCTGCCTTACGGCCACCTCGTGCTGGCCACAGGCGCGCGCAACCGCCTGCTCGACCTGCCCAACGCCAATCTGCCCGACGTGAAATATTTGCGCATCCTCGACGAGAGCGAGGCGCTGCGCCAGATCATCCCGTCGAAGACACGCGTCGTGGTCATCGGCGCCGGCTTCATCGGCCTCGAATTCGCGGCCACCGCGCGGATCAAGGGCCTCGAGGTCGACGTGCTCGAACTCGCCCCACGGGTGATGGCGCGCGCGGTGACGGCGGAGGTCTCGGAGTATTTTCAGGCGCGGCATCGCGAGGCCGGCATCCGCATTCACCTCGGTGTGCAGGCAACCAGCATCGAAGCGGAGGGCGGCAAGGTCACCGGCGTCTCCTTGAGCGACGGTCGGCATCTGCCTGCCGACCTCGTCGTGGTCGGCGTCGGCGTGCTGCCGAATATCGAGCTCGCGGCGGAGGCGGGGCTGCCCGTTGCCGCCGGCATCATCGTCGACGAATATCTCGCGACGGCTGATCCCAATATCTCCGCGATCGGTGATTGCGCGCTGTTCGCAAGCTCGCGCTTCGGCGGCTCGCTGCGGCTGGAATCGGTGCAGAACGCCACCGATCACGCCCGCTGCCTCGCGGCGCGGCTGACCGGCGACCGAAAGCCCTACGACGGCCATCCCTGGTTCTGGAGCGACCAGGGCGAGGACAAGCTCCAGATCGCCGGCCTCACCACCGGCTACGACCGCGTCGTGCTGCGCGGCGATCCCGCCAAGAAGGCGTTCTCGGCGTTCTGCTACCATGGCGACAAGCTGCTCGGCATCGAATCGATCAACCGCGCCGGCGACCACATGTTCGGCCGCCGCTTGCAGGCCATGGATCGCTCGATCACGCCGGAGCAGGCCGCCGATGAGAGTTTTGACCTGAAGAGCGCGCTGGCTTGAGTCTCTTCTCCCTCGCCCCGCTTGCGGGGAGAGGGTCGGGGTGAGGGGCTCTATCGGCGTATGCACTGGCAGCTGGGCTCGCGGAGACTCCCCCTCACTCGGATTGCATCTTCGATGCAATCCGACCTCTCCCCGCAAGCGGGGCGAGGCGAAGAAAGCGCTCCGTCTTACAAGACCGCAGCCACTTCCTTTGCCGTCGGCATCGACGGCCCGGCGCCCATCCGCTGCACGCTGATCGAAGCGGCGGCGTTGGCAAAGGTGAGCGCGTCGCGCAAGGGCGTGCCATCGGCGAGGCGCGCCGCGAGCGCGCCGACGAAGCAGTCGCCGGCACCGGTGGTGTCGATCGCCTGCACTGCGCGCCCCGGCACCGAAATCTCCTCGCGCCCCGCCAGCGCGAGCAAGCCGTGCCTGCCGAGCGTGACGCAGATGGTCTGGTCCGGCCGTGCCTGAAGCTGCCGTGCCACCTCGATGATCCGCGCGGCCTCGTCGCCGTCGGAGAGCTCGGTGCCGGCGAGGAAGCCGAGCTCGGTCTCGTTCAGCACGAGGATGTCGACCAGCGCGAGCAGCTCGCTGGGCATGCTTTGCGCCGGCGCCGGGTTGAGCAGCGTCGTGGCTCCGGCGGCGCGTGCCCGCTGGAAGAACGCGGCAATCGCCGGCAGCGGAATTTCGAACTGGCTGACCGCGATGTCGCCCTCCAGCAGCGGCACGACGCTGACGTCATCGGCGTCGACCAATGCGTTGGCGCCCGGGATGACGACGATGGTGTTGTCGGCCTCCGCCACCGTGATGATGGCCGTGCCAGTGTGCGCGTCAGTCGTCTCCTGGAGATAGCCGAGATCGATGCCCTGACTGCGCAGGAAAACCTTAAGCTCAGCTCCGAAGGAATCCTTTCCCAACCGCCCGATCAGCGTGGTCCTGGCACCGAGCCGCGACGCCGCCACCGCCTGGTTCGCGCCCTTGCCGCCCGGGAAATACAGCACCTGGCGGCCGGCGACGGTCTCGCCGACCTTGGGATGGCGATCGGCCGTCGCCACCACATCCATGTTGATGCTGCCGGCGACGAACACGCGCCCCATGACACACCCTTCCGCTAGACCCTGACCTCGAATTCGTGCCTGACCTTGGCGATGTCGACGAGCGTCGGCAAGCCGGCCTCGTTGCCGAGGCGCTGGATCTTGTAGGTCGAGGCGGCGCGGGCAAAATCAAAATGCTCGCGCCAGCTTTTGCCGGGATGGGCGAGGTAGGAATAGACATAGGCGCCGTGGAAGACGTCGCCGGCGCCGTTGGTGTCGATCACGCGCTCGCGCGGGATCGGCATCGCCGGCATCACCTGCACCGTCCCGGTCTCGTCATACCAGAGCAGGCCCTTCTCGCCCATGGTGACGCCGCCGATCTTGCAGCCGCGGCTCTTGAGGTAATCGAGCATCTTCTCCGGCGTCAGGTCCATCTGCTCGCACAGCCGCTCGGCGACGATGGCGACGTCGATATATTCCAGCAGCTCGTGGGTGTTGGTGCGCAGCCCGCCGCCGTCGAGCGAGGTTAAAATGCCGGCCTCGCGGCAGACCTTGGCGTAATGGATTGCCGCATCCGGCTGGTGGCCGTCGACATGCAGCGCGCGGCAACCGCCGAGATTGAGCATCGGGAACGGATGGATGTGCTCGTCGTCGCGGCAACGGACGATGGCGCGCTTGCCGTCTTTCGGCATGATGAAGGAGAGCGAGGACTGCTTCACCTTCCGCGCGTGCAGCGAGATCGCGTATTTCGCGCACATGTCCTGGAACATGCGCCCCAGCCAGTCATTGGCGGCGGTGGCGATGAGGTCGGGCACGACGCCGAGCTTGGCGCAGCAGAACGCCGCCGTCACCGCGTTGCCGCCGAAGGAAACCGCGTAGTCCGAAGCCACGTGCTTCTCATCGCCGGTCGGCATGTGGTCGGTGATGAAGACGACGTCGATATAAGTCTGTCCGATGAAGAGAGCCTGCATTGCTTGTCCGTGATGCGCTTGTGGTCCCGGCCGGCGCGCCTACTCTAACACCGGTTCCGCCGAGGGATCGCTGAAAATATTCGCAAGGCTGCCGCCCGAAGCGCTTGAGGTCAGCATAGTGGGGGAATACGACCATGACAGGGAAATGCCAAGCCCGGACAAACGCCGTTTTTCGGCCCATGGTTCCGGGTCGACAAGGGGCGGTCAAAAGGGGGGAAGATGATCACCGGCCTCGATCACGTCGTCGCTCTGGTCAGGGATATCGGTGCGGCCAAGGCGGCCTATCAGACGCTGCTCGCCCGCGCGCCGGTCTGGCAGAATTCCGGCGAGGGCGCTGACCGGGTGCTGTTCACCCTGGACAACATGACGATCGAATTGATGGCGCCGAGCGGATTCAGCGTCAGCGCCGACCGCATGCGCGCGCTGCTCGACGACCAGGAGGGCATGCTCGCCAGCCTGTGCTTTCGTGTCGCAGACATGAGCAAGATGCACCGCCGGCTGGAGCGCGTGGCCCTGAGGCCGGATCCGGTCGCCGAGGTCGAAAGCAGCGATGCCGCATCCGATGCGGTGCTGCACTGGAAGCGCACGCGTGCCGCCACGGAGCTCACGCGCGGCGTGCGCATGTTCTTCCTCGAGCTCGCCGACGAGCGTCCCAAGTCGGTCGCGACGGACATCGCACCGATCGACGCGCTTGATCACGTCGTGATCACGACGGAGGATTCCGAGCGCGCCGCCGCGCTCTATGGCGCGCGGCTCGGGCTCGATCTGGCGCTCGACCGCTCCCACCAGGATTGGGGCCAGCTGATGTTCTTCCGCTGCGGCGATCTCATCGTCGAGGTGGTGCGCCGCCCGGTGGCGGGTGGCGATCCCACGCATGACCGGCTCTGGGGCCTGAGCTGGCGCGTCGCCGACATCGACGCCAGCCGCGCCCGCCTGATCGCTGGCGGCCTCGACGTCTCCGAGGTCCGCAACGGCCGCAAGCCGGGCACGAGGGTGATGACGGTGCGGAACGGCACCTGCGGCATCCAGACCGTGCTGCTGGAGCGTTCGCCGAAGCCGGTGGAGTAGGGAGCCGGTCTTTCCACCCGTCATTGCGAGCGAAGCGAAGCAATCCAGAATCCCTCCGCGGTGGCAGTCTGGATTGCTTCGTCGCAAGGGCTCCTCGCAATGACGGCTTCCTCGTGCTACACGCTGACCTGAGAGCACCCAGCGAGCAACCGGTTTGGCGAAGGCAAAGCGAACTCTGAAATGGCAGCGCGACCCCGAGGGGATGCGGCTGCGCATTCTCGAAGCCGCCAAGCAGGAATTCTCCGCCCACGGGCTCGCCGGCGCGCGCGTCGACCGCATCGCCGCCAAGGCCGGCGCCAACAAGCGCATGCTGTACTACCACGTCGGCAACAAGGACGAGCTCTATCTCGCCGTGCTCGAAGGCGCCTATGACAAGATCCGCAGCGAGGAGCGCGGGCTCGACCTCGAACATCTCGATCCGCCCGAGGCGATCCGGCGGCTGATCGAGTTCACCTGGAATTACTTCCTGCGCAATCCCGAATTCCTGTCGCTGCTCCAGACCGAGAACCTCGCGCGCGCAAAGCACCTGAAGAAGTCGACCAAGGTCAAGTCGATGCACTCGCCCTTCGTCGAGATGATCCGCACCGTGGTGCGCCGCGGCGTCGACAGCGGCGACTTTCAGGTCGCGGTCGATCCGGTGCAGCTCTATATCTCGATCGCGGGACTCTGCTTCTTCTACCTCTCCAACTCGGCGACGCTCAGCGTGATCTTCGGCCGCGATCTGCTCGCCAAGGACGCCAAGGACGAGCGCCTCGCCCACATGGTCGGCCTCGTGCTCGCCGCCCTGACGGGGCAGTCCGCCGCGCTGTTCGAGCTCGCCAAGGCGCCGAAGTCGCGTGCGAGCGTGGTGCAGACGGTTTAGCGCTGCGGTTCGCACGCTGGTCGACGTCGCGCCCGCTGTTTCCTCAATCTCCGCTGTCATCGCCCGCCTTGTGCGCAGTTGCGCACTGGGGCGGGCAATCCAGTATTCCAGAGGCGGTTGAGATTGAATCGATAAGCCGCGGCGTACTGGATTCCCGCTTTCGCGGGGAATGACACCGAGAGTGCGGCGCGAATATGCCTCCTCATCGTCGTCCCGGCGAAGGCCGGGACCCATACCGCGTGAACTCTCGGCTGTGTTTAGTGCCAATCCCGAACGACCAGCCTTCGGTTTGGCGAGCTGCATGATCCCAAACGCCCGGAACCGCCGCCGCAAAACGTCACAGGGAAGGGGCTGGACAGTATTTATCCAACGGGTTAATTTCTCCCCGCAACGAACAAGAATGCCGGGAGTGAGACGTGGCTGAGTTGAAGCCGCAGAGTGCGGTGTCCAAGATGCTGAATGCGGCCTGGGTTCGGCCGCTCTTGTTCCTGGTCTTCATCGTGGTTGCCTGGGATCTCGCCATCCGCCTGTTCAAGATTCCCGCCTACCAGATCCCATCGCCGGCCGATGTCGTCGCCGTGCTGCGCACCGAATGGCCGGAACTCTTGCGCCAGTCGTGGCCGACCACCTATGCGACCGTGTGCGGCTTCCTGCTCTCGGCGCTGTTCGGCATTCCCGTCGCCATGCTGATCGCGGGGTCGAAGACGGTGGAGAGCTATGTCTATCCGCTGCTGGTGTTCTCGCAGTCCGTGCCGAAGATCGCGATCGCGCCGCTGTTCGTGGTGTGGTTCGGCTTCGGCATCATCCCGAAGGTGATCTCGGCCTTCCTGCTCGGCTTCTTCCCGGTGGTGGTCTCGGCCGTGCAAGGCTTCAAGTCGGTCGATCCTGATATGGTCGATCTCGCCCGCGCCATGCAGGGCAGCCGCTTTCAGGTGTTTCGCGCGGTAAACCTGCCGCATGCGCTGCCGGCTATCTTCTCTGGTCTCAAAGTCTCGGTGACGCTTGCCGTGGTCGGCGCCGTCGTCGGCGAGTTCGTCGGCTCCAATTCCGGCATCGGCTACGTGATGCAACGCTCGATCGGCACGTTCGATCTGCCGACGATGTTCGCAGCCCTCGTGATCCTGGCGCTGCTCGGCGTGGTCCTGTTCTGGGTCGTGGACCGCATCGAGAAGCTCATCATCCCCTGGCATGTCAGCCAGCGCGAAGACGTGATTTTCGCCTCTTAAGTATTTTCAGGCTCTGAAGTGAAGCAACGAGCGGCCACTAACGGTCGACGCCATAAGGGCAAGGGAGAGTGACAATGAAGCGATGGATAGGAGTCGTCTCGGCAACGCTGATGGTGTTTGCGGCGATGCCGGCACAAGCGGCCGACAAGGTCGTGCTGATGCTGAACTGGTACGTCTATGGCGAGCACGCGCCGTTCTATTACGGCAAGGCCAAGGGCATCTACGCCGCCGAAGGCATCGACCTCGAAATCCAGGAAGGCCGCGGCTCGGCTGCGACCACGCAGGCGGTCGCCGCCAAGACTGCGGACTTCGGCTATGTCGACGTGCCCACCATGATGCGCGCCGCAATCAAGGGTGCGCCGGTGGTTGCGACCGGCGTGCTGCTGCAGACCAGCCCGATGTCCGCGATGGGCTTGGTCGACAAGAACATTAGGAAGCCCGAGGACATCAAGGGCAAGACGGTCGCGATCACGCCGGCCGATTCCATGACCCAGATCTGGCCGCTGTTCCTGAAGAAGACCGGCTTGAAGGAGAGCGACTTCAAAACCGTTGCCGGCGACGGCCAGACCAAGCTCAACGCCGTCATCAATGGCCAGGCTGATCTCCTGCTCGGCTACGTCATGGACCAGTCGATGAAGATCAAGGACGCCACCGGCAAGGACGTCTATCCGATCAAGTTCGCCGACTACGGCATCAACATGGTTTCGTCAGGCATCATCGCCAACACCGACTATGTGAAGGCCAATGCCGATCTGGTCCGCCGCTTCATGTCGGCGACGACCAAGGCGGTCGAAGCCGCGGAGAAGGAGCCGAAGGCCGCGGCGCAGTCGATCCTCGATGCCAACCCAAAGGGCGGCAAGATCGATACGCTGACCCAGGGTTTTGAGCTGACCATCCCGCTCTACCGGACCGCGGAGACCAAGAGCAAGCGGCCGTTCCAGGTCACCGACCAGAACATGACCGAGACCGTCAATCTGCTGGTCGAATATGGCGGCCTCGACGCCAAGGCCAAGGAGAACCCGAAGGCATTCTACACCAACGACTATCTGCCGAAGAGTGGCTCGTGAGCGACAAATTTCCGCTGTCGACCCGGCGAAAGCCGGGACCCATAACCACCGGCCACGCTTGTTGCGGACGGTCTCTACCCGCGTGCCCAAACGCGCCGGCACGGCGTATGGGTCCCGGCTTTCGCCGGGACGACGGGGGGAGAGGGCTGCGATGAACCCTGCGAGCAAACCGATCGATGTGCAGCCGGCCGCGCATCTGAGACTGGTGAGCGACCGGGCTGCCGGCGACGCGTCGGGCATCAAACTGTCCGGCGTGTCCAAGACCTACCGGACGCGCGACGGCGATGTGCCGTCGCTGCGGCCGCTCGATTTCCACATCAACGACGGCGAGTTCTTCGTCGTGGTCGGCCCAAGCGGTTGCGGCAAGTCCACGCTGCTCAAGCTGATCTCGGGATTGCTGCCGCCGACCACGGGCGAGGTCCTGGTCGAGGGCGAGAAGGTGACGAAGCCGCACGGCAATGTCGGTATCGTGTTCCAGAACGCGCTGCTGCTGCCCTGGCGCAATATCCTCAACAACGTGATGCTGCCGATCGACATGAAGCGGCTGCCGCGGCAGGAATATCTCGATCGCGCCAAGTCGCTGCTGAAGCTGGTCGGGCTCGAAGGCTTCGAGAAGAAGCTGCCGTGGCAGCTTTCCGGCGGCATGCAGCAGCGCGCCTCGATCTGCCGCGCACTGGTGCACGATCCCAAGATCATGCTGATGGACGAGCCGTTCGGCGCGCTCGATGCGCTGACGCGCGAGCGCATGAACGTCGAATTGATGCGGATCCAGCGCGAGACGAAGAAGACGGTGCTGTTGATCACGCACTCGATTCCGGAGGCCGTGTTCCTCGCCGACCGAGTGCTGGTCATGACCGAGCGTCCCGGTGCGGTCGCCGCGATCTACGACGTGCCGCTGCCCCGCCCGCGCTCGCTCGACGTGATGGCTGATCCTGTCTTCACCGAGCTTGTGCAACGCATCCGCAAGCATTTCTTCTCACAAGGGGCGTTGGACTGAAGTCATGGGATACGTCGGTCGCGACCACCAAGCCGGTGCGCTCCCTCCCCCGCCTGCGGGGGAGGGCTGGGGAGAGGGTGTCTTCGCTGGCAAGATTCCCCAAGAGGATAGAACCCTCACCCGGCGCTTCGCGCCGACCTCTCCCGCAAGCGGGAGAGGTGAACCGCGCCCGTGGCCATACTTCCGGAGCCAAGTAGCACCATGTCCGTGCGCCTGAAGCTGCGAGACATCGCATTCTTCGAACGTCCCGTGCAGTTCGCGCGGCCGTTCCGCTTTGGCGCGATTACCATCAACGCGACGCCGCAGCTGTTCGTGCGGGTCGAGATCGAGGTCGAGGGCAGGGGCGTTGCGGTCGGCGCCAGTGCAGAACTGCTGGTGCCAAAGTGGTTCGACAAGCGGCCGGAGCTGTCGCCGGCGCAGACGCTCGACGGCCTGCGTCGCTCGCTCCAGATCGCACGCGGTCTCTATCTGGCGCGGACTGGATATCTGACGGCGTTCGATCTGCATGCCGCGTGCATCGGTGCGCAGGTTGCGACTTGTGCGAAGAAAAACATTCCCGCGCTTGCGGCGGCCTATGGTCCAGCGGAAATCGACAAGGCGATCCTCGATGCGCTGCTCCGCGCCGCCGAGACCAGCTTTTTCGATGGGATGGCCGGCAACATTGCCGGCATCGATGCGCGGCTGTCGCCTGACCTGAGCGAAAGGGACATCAGGACGTTTCTCTCCGGCCGGAAGCGGCTGGAGCGTGTTGCCATCAGGCACACCGTCGGCCTTGATGATGCCGTGGAAGGTGAGGGCGGTGTTGCCGATCCACGCGAGAACGCCGGTGCTCGCTACTTCAAGCTCAAGCTCTCGGGAGATCCCGCAGCCGATGCGGCGCGGCTGGCGCGGATCGGCAAGGAGCTTGAGACGCTGGGACTTGATTACAAGGTGACGCTCGACGCCAACGAGCAATACGCCGATCTCGCGGTGCTGCAGGCGCTGATGGCTCGGCTCGATCATGACGCCGCGTTGCGGCCGATCGCCAAGCGCCTGCTCTATGTCGAGCAGCCGATGCCGCGCGACATCACAAGGCAGTTGCCGCTGGGCTCGCTGGCCACACGCGGCTTCATCATCGACGAAGCGGATGATTCCTATGACGCCTTCCGGGCAGCGCGGGCGCTCGGCTATCGCGGCATCTCATCGAAATCCTGCAAAGGCCTCTACAAGTCCATCGTCAATGCCACGCGCGCGGCGAAATGGAGCGCGGAAGGCGAGACGTTCTTCGTGACCGGCGAGGATTTGACCTGCCAGGCCGGGCTTGCCGTGCAGCAGGATCTCGCGCTCGGTGCCCTGATCGGCGTCACCCACGCCGAGCGCAACGGCCATCACTATGTCGACGGTTTTGGCGAGACGCCGGCCGTCGAAGCGCAGGCCTTCGCCGCCGCGCATCCCGATCTCTATGCCGATGCCGGGCAGGGCATCCGGCTGTCCATTCACGACGGCGATCTCCTGACGGGATCGCTTCATGCTGCGGGCTTCGCCACCTCGGTCCATCCGGACTGGTCGGCGCTCCGCCCGCTCGAACAGCCGAACTCACTTCAGGAGCAATTGTCATGACCACCCAGCGCCTCGGCCTCATCATGAACGGCATCACCGGCCGCATGGGGCTCAACCAGCATCTGATCCGCTCGATCGTCGCGATCCGCGAGCAGGGCGGCGTCCGCCTGAAGAACGGCGACCGCGTCATGCCCGATCCGATCCTGGTCGGCCGCAGCGCCGAGAAGGTCGAGGCTCTGGCCAAACGCTACAACATCACGCGCTGGACCACTGATCTGGATGCCGCGCTCGCCGACAAGAACGACACCATGTTCTTCGATGCCGCGACCACGCAGGCGCGCCCCGGCCTTTTGACCCAGGCCATCAATGCCGGCAAGCACGTCTATTGCGAGAAGCCGATCGCCACGAATTTCGAGGAGGCCGTCGAGGTCGTGAAGCTCGCCAACGCCAAGGGCGTCAAGCACGGCACGGTGCAGGACAAGCTGTTCCTGCCCGGCCTGAAGAAGATCGCCTTCCTGCGCGACTCCGGCTTCTTTGGCCGCATCCTCTCGGTGCGCGGCGAGTTCGGCTATTGGGTGTTCGAAGGCGGTTGGCAGGAGGCGCAGCGGCCGTCCTGGAACTACCGCGACGAGGACGGCGGCGGCATCATTTTGGACATGGTCTGCCACTGGCGTTATGTGCTCGACAACCTGTTCGGAGAAGTCGAGAGCGTGAGCTGCATCGGCAACACCGACATTCCCGAGCGCTACGACGAGCAGGGCAGGAAATACAAGGCGACCGCGGACGACTCGGCTTACGCGACGTTCCAGCTCAAGGGCGGCGTCATCGCCCACATCAACATGTCCTGGGTGACGCGGGTCTATCGCGACGACCTCGTCACCTTCCAGGTCGACGGCACGCTGGGCTCGGCGGTCGCAGGGCTCACCGACTGCATGATCCAGGCGCGGCAGGCGACGCCCCGTCCGGTGTGGAATCCCGACGAGAAGCGGTTGCACGATTTCTACGGCGACTGGCAGAAGATGCCCGACAACGTCACCTACGATAACGGCTTCAAGGAGCAGTGGGAGATGTTCATCCGCCACGTCTACGAGGATGCGCCCTACAAGTTCACGCTGCTCGAAGGCGCCAAGGGCGTACAGCTCGCTGAATGCGCGCTGAAGAGCTGGAAGGAGCGGCGCTGGATCGACGTCGCCCCGATCAAGGCGTGAGGTCTATTGGATAAGCCCCGATGTCTACTAAGCCGTCATTGCGAGGAGCCCGCGACAAAATTGCGAAGCAATTTTGCGCTGGCGACGATGCAATCCAGACTGTTGCCGAGGAGGCATTCTGGATTGCTTCGCTTCGCTCGCAATGACGAGGAGAGGTTCGAAGTCATGAACAAGCCCGTCCAGCCCAAGCCTGTCCCTTCAATGTCGTCATTGTCGCTCAAGCTGCCGAGGGCCGACCGGTCCATCGAGACCTATCGGCTCGCGGCATCGCGCACGTTTCCCGCAAAGCTCGAAGGGCCGTTAAACCGCATCGCCTTCTCGGCCGTGCATACGGTGGCCGATCCCTTCGCGGACAATGATCCCTGGCTTTCGGTCGCTGTCGACTGGGACAAGACCATCGCCTTCCGCGAGCACGTCTGGGATCTCGGTCTCGGCGTCGCCGAAGCGATGGACACCGCGCAGCGCGGCATGGGGCTGGACTGGCCGACCTCGCTTGAGCTGATCACGCGCTCGGTCGGTGCCGCCAAGCGCCGCAACGCACTGGTGTTCTCGGGCGCCGGCACGGACCATCTCGCAGTCGAGGATGCCAAGTCCATCGACGACGTGATCCGCGCCTATGAGGAGCAGATCTCGGCGGTCGAGAAGGTCGGCGGCCGCATCATCCTGATGGCGTCGCGGGCCCTCGCAAAGCTCGGCCGCAACGCCGATGATTACGCAACAGTCTATAACCGCGTGCTGTCGCAAGTCCGCGAGCCCGTGATCATCCACTGGCTTGGCGATATGTTCGACCCAGCATTGACGGGCTATTGGGGCACCAAGGATCTCGACAAGGCGATGGATACCGCGGTTGCCATCATCAACGGCAACGCCGCCAAGGTCGACGGCGTCAAGGTCTCGCTGCTCGACAAGCAGCGTGAGATCGACATGCGCCGGCGGCTCGACAAGCGCATCAAGATGTATACCGGCGATGACTTCAACTATGCCGAACTGATCGCCGGCGACGAGCAGGGCTTCTCGCATGCGCTGCTCGGCATCTTCGATGCGATCGCGCCGGCAGCGTCGTACGCGCTGTCGCGGCTGGCGGCCGGCGATGAAGCCGGGTTCCACGACGTGCTGGGGCCGACGGTACCGCTGTCGCGCCACATCTTCAAGGCGCCCACGCGCTTCTACAAGACCGGCGTGGTGTTCATGGCGTATCTCAACGGCCACCAGGACCACTTCACCATGGTCGGCGGCCAGGAGAGTGCGCGCTCCATGCTGCATCTGGCCGAGCTGTTTCGCCTTGCCGATCAGGCGGGCCTGCTCGCCAACCCTGAACTCGCGACGCAGCGGATGAAGACGGTGCTGGCCTCGCACGGGATCGAGTCCTGATGCGTGATTTCTCCTCCGACCACCGCTGGCTGTCGCTGAACACGGCGACGGTCCGCAAGCAGGGTGACCTCGTCGAGATCATTGACGCCTGTGCCAGGCAAGGCATCCGCGCGATCGATCCCTGGCGCGACCAGGTTGCGTCCGTCGGCCTGGACCGCGCGGTACGCGCCGTGCGCGATGCCGGCCTCGATCTCTCAGGCTATTGCCGCGGCGGCATGTTCACTTCGGATGCGTCGCGCCGGAGCGAAGTTCGTGACGACAACCGGCGCTGTGTGGACGAGGCCAAGGCGCTTGGTGCGCCCTGCATCGTGCTCGTCGTCGGCGGCCTGCCGCAATATTCGCGGCCGGGCAGCGAGGCCTCGAAGGACATCGCCGCAGCCCGCGGGCAGGTCGAGGAAGCGCTCGCCGAGATGCTCGACTATGCCAAACAGGCAAAGCTGCCGCTCGCCATCGAGCCGCTGCATCCGGCCTACGCGGCCGATCGCGCCTGCGTGAACACCACAAAACAGGCGCTCGACATCTGCGACCGGCTCGACCCCGGCCGCAGCGGCATGCTCGGCGTCGCGCTCGACGTCTATCACATCTGGTGGGACCCGGAGCTGATGGGCCAGATCGCGCGCGCCGGCCAAGATCGCCTGCTCGCCTTCCACGTCTGCGATTGGATGGTGCCGACCAAGGACATCCTCAACGACCGCGGCATGATGGGCGACGGTGTCATCGACATCAAATCGGTGCGTCAAGCGGTCGAAGCGCAGGGCTTTGCCGGCTATTCGGAGATCGAAATCTTCTCCGATGACTGGTGGGCCAAGCCGATGGACGAGGTGCTGCGCACCTGCATCGCGCGGCATAAGACGGTGGTGTAAAGCGTTTTCGAGCGAAGTGGATACCGGTTCGCGTGAAGAAAACGCGTCAAAACAAAAATACAGAGCGTCGGTTCTGACTCAATCAGAACCGATAGTGCTCTAGGTCACGCGCGCCGTCCTCACGGGCTTGCGACCTGTTGCAGCGTGTTGAAGCGCGCCTTCTGCTCGCTGCTCAGCGTGGCGTAGAACTCGTCCAGCGCAGGTTCGACCAGCTTGGCGGCCGTCAGCATGGCCTCGAGCCGGTGCTGCATCGCTTCCAGCCGTCCGACCGGCGTCAGGGGCACATCGTTAGGACAGGCTGCCTGCAAGTCCTGAACGCCCTTCGCCGTCGCTTCGCCGAGGCGGTCGAGCGCGTCCTTCTGCTTGCCTGCGGGGTGGAGCACGGCCTCGATCCTCTGGATCGGCAACTGCGTCAGGCCGGACTTGGGATCGCCGCAGCCCTCGGCGCTGGTTTGCTGCTGCTGTGACGAGCGGTCGCCGACATTGGGGCCGAGCGCGTTGAAGCGGGCCTGCTGTTCGTCACTGAGCGAGTTGTAGAACTTCTCCAGTGCCGGTCGCACGATCTTGACGGCCTCCAGCGTCGCGCTGATGCGGTTCATCATCGCGCGCAAGCGGCCAGGCGGCGTCAGTGCATAAGTCTCCGCGCAGGAATCCTTGAACACACCGGCAGCGTCGGCCGCCGCAGTCTTCAACTCGTCGAGCAGCGCGCGTTGCTCCGGCGTCGGCTGCACTGCTTTCGCGATATCGGCAAGCGGCCAAGCTGTCACGCCCTTGTCCGGTGTGCCGCACAATTGCTGTAGCGTCTGCGGGCTCACGCTGGCGCGCGGACGCGCGCGGCCGCCGCCGCCGGCTTGCGGATAGTCATACGGGTTGGTGCTGGCAAAGGCGGAATAGGGGCCGTCACCGCCCCAGAATACGGTGTCGACGAAGTCGTCATACGCGTACGCCCAATAGCCGGGCTCATAAGCATAGGACCAGAACGTGTAGTCAAAAATGTCGGAGTAAGCGTATGGCCAGAACACCGGCCCAAGCCACGCCACGAACACCGCGGGATGGCGGTGGCGCCAGGCCTGCCGGGGAGCCCAGCCGCTCTGGCGGGTGAGGAGGGCCGCTTGAGTCTGCGGAGTGGCCTGCTCACGGAAGCGCTCCGCAAATCGTCCGCGCTCGGCGGCCTGCACAGCGGCGGCAGTGGCGGCTCGCCCAACTGTCGTCGGCTCAGGTCCCAACCGCTGCAGGCGCGCCTGATCACTTTGCTGCAAGCGCTGTTCGCGCTGCAGCAGCCGGTTCTGCGTCTGCAGCATCCGCTCCTGCGCGCGTTGCGCCCGCAGGCCTTCCGGCTTCTGCGACTGCAGTTGCTGGACGCGCTGCTGCATGCGATCGATGCGGCTCTGCCGTTCTGTGCTCTGGCGCGTAAGCATCTCGCGCTGCCGCTGCTCGACGTGCTGCTCACGCTGTTGCACTCGCTGCTCGCGCTCAAGCAGCCGGCTCTGCGACTGCAGCAACCGTTGTTGCTCGCGTTGCGCCCTTGCGCCTTCTGGTCGCTTTTGCGACTGCAATTGCTGCACGCGCTGCTGCAAGCGGTCGATGCGGCCCTGGCGTTCCGCGGACTGGCGCGACAGCGCCTCGCGCGGCGGTCCCGGTCGCTCACTCACGGCCGGGGGTGCACTTGGGCGCGAGGGGGCGGCGATATGCGGCGTCGGCCGCGGTGCCATGGCCGGACGCTGCGGTGCTACCGGCGCCCGATGGATTTCAGGCCGCGGCGCCGCCACGTGCGGGGCCGCCCGCGACGGCGGTGCAGCGAAATGTGGTGTCGGGCGGGACGGCGGTGC
>NZ_PSRT01000095.1 GCF_004212635.1 Bradyrhizobium genosp. SA-3
CGAAGCTCGGCTCGTCGAAGCTCGGCGGCGCGGGCGGCGCCACCGGAGGCGGCGTTTCGTTGCGCATCGCGGCGTTGCGGCTCGTATCCGCAGCGGTGTCACTGATGTTCAGGGCTTCCTGGATCGCAGAAAGCGCAACTTCTGTGGGGTCTTTGACCTTTTTCGGAGTGTTCGCCATGTTCAGTCCGAGCCCTCGTTACTTGTACGCGTCCCCCCGCGAGCCCTGCGCGCTACGCGAGCCCACAGACCGGATCATGCCGCTTGCGCGGATCTCCGAGCCGTCCCCACCCGGACGGCTTGTCCGCCAATTTCTGCAACATCCTATTGGCAGAGCGTCGCGAATGAAATGCCCGCGATTAAGACAATCTTAATCATCGTTAACAGGATCGGGCCGTAACGCCTTAGCAATAAATGCAATTCTCCACCGAACTTGGCCGATTGCGGCAACTTTTAGTCAACAAACCGGCGGATCTGCGTCAAACAGCCCAAACATTTCGTTAACCATTTTCATGCTTGGGTGGGAGGAACCTGACCGCCGGACCGGCGGGACATCGCGAATGCCGGGGCCTGCGTCATGATGCCTGAACTGCAACGGATGGATTGGATGCCCTCGCCCCCGCTTGCACCCATTGACAGCCCGCTCGACCTCGATCACCTCTCGCGCATGACGCTCGGCGATGCCCAGCTGGAACGGGAAGTGCTGGCGATGTTCGCAGAGCAGGCGGCCCGCCTGATTGCGGCGATGACGGCGCTGCCGGCAGAGGCCGGCGCACTCGCCCACAAGCTCAAGGGTTCGGCGCGCGGGATCGGCGCCTTTGCAGTGGCCGATGCCGCAGCCAGCCTGGAGACCGCGATCCGGACCGGCCATGGTCGGCCCCACGCTCTTGCTGCCTTGAAAGAGGCGGTAACCGAGGCTCGCACCGCCATCGAGGCGATGCTGAAGCCTTAAGCGCGGACTGTCAGAACCCGGTTCTACTCTTTTGTTTTGACGCGTTTTCTTGCCCCGAAGCGGGATTCACGTCGCGCGAAAACGCTATGGCGCCGGGCGGACCGACCCGTTATAGGACAGCCGGGACCCGTCCTTCATTCCAAGCACCGCGGCAGCACGAGCACACATGGCCAAGATTCACTTTGTCGACCACAAGGGCGAAACCCGCACGGTGGAAATCGAGAACGGCGCAACCGTGATGGAAGCCGCCATCCGCAACAGCATTCCCGGGATCGAGGCTGAATGCGGCGGCGCCTGTGCCTGCGCGACCTGCCATGTCTATGTCGACGAAGCCTGGCGCGAGAAGGTCGGCAGCCCGACGCCGATGGAAGAGGACATGCTCGACTTCGGCTTCGACGTACGCCCGAACTCGCGCCTGTCCTGCCAGATCAAGGTCTCCGACGACCTCGACGGGCTCGTCGTCGGGACGCCGGAACGCCAGGCCTGATCTTCCCTTCCGTAGTGAATGATCGTTCCGGAAAAGCGCTACACGGTTTGCGTTAACCCGCCCTTCGGGTCCGGATCATGGATTAGGGGCGCGGCGGCGCGACCTCGATGCCGCGTTTGTGCCAGGGTCGTAGCTTCGCGATCACTTCCGCAGTGAGCGGCGTCGGCCGCCGCGAGGCTTCGT
Organism: Bradyrhizobium genosp. SA-3; assembly: GCF_004212635.1. Taxonomy (GTDB): domain Bacteria; phylum Pseudomonadota; class Alphaproteobacteria; order Rhizobiales; family Xanthobacteraceae; genus Bradyrhizobium. Next base: position 1,620 of record NZ_PSRT01000095.1, read on the forward strand.
CGATCATCACGCCGACCGAATTCGCCGACGCGATGCACTTTCCTTGCGAGAATACGACCTGCTCAAAGGTCACCGAGGTTCGTCCGAGCTTCACCACGCCAAGGCCGAGCTCGATCGTGTTCGGCCAGTGCAGCTCGGCGCGGAAATGGATGTCGAGCCGCACTATGATCCAGGCAAGACCCGGCGGCGTCAGCCCATATTCCGGGAGCTTCATCAGCGTGACACGGCCGGTCTCGAAATAGGTGGCGTAGACGGCGTTGTTCACGTGCTGGTTGGGATCGAGATCGCCGAAGCGAACGTTGTCGCTGAGGCGATAAGGGTAGTCTTCCAGGCGCGGCGTCGTATCGAGGCGGCTTGGTGCGTTCACCGATTGATCTCCGTCATATCCTTCCTCGTTACAACCCAGTTATTTTGACCCGGCAAGTGGGTGCGGCTGCGGGGCGCTCCCGCTTTTATGCCTTCCCTGATCCATCCCCGTTGGTTAGACAGGCAGGGTCACCTCGGCCCAAAGGGCGCCGTCTAACCGATAACGACCGATAAAGAGACGACATGAGCGACGTGATCAAAACCGATGTGCTGATTATTGGCGCCGGCCCCTGCGGTCTGTTCGCCGCCTTCGAGCTTGGCCTTCTCGACATGAAGGCGCATTTCGTCGACATCCTCGACAAGGTCGGCGGCCAGTGCGCCGAGCTCTATCCGGAAAAGCCGATTTACGACATTCCCGGCATTCCGCACGTTTCGGGCCAGGGGCTGACCGACGCGCTGATGGAACAGATCAAGCCGTTTCATCCGACCTTCCATCTCGGCGAGATGATCGAGACCGTGGAGAAGATCGGAGATCCCGCCTTTCGCTGCACCACCGACGCCGGCAAGGTGTTCGAATGCAAGGTGGTGGTGATCGCGGCCGGCGGCGGCTCGTTCCAGCCCAAGCGCCCGCCGGTGCCGGGCATCGAGGCCTACGAAGGCACTTCTGTGCACTACGCCGTGCGCAAGATGGAGACGTTCCGCGACAAGAACGTGCTGATCGTCGGAGGCGGCGATTCCGCGCTGGACTGGACGCTCAATCTGCATCCGATTGCCAAGCGCATCACGCTGCTGCATCGGCGCGACGAGTTTCGCGCCGCGCCCCACAGCGTCGAGCAGATGCGCGCGCTGGTCGCAGGCGGCAAGATGGATCTGAGGCTCGGGCAGGTCACGGCGCTCTCCGGCGCTGATGGCAAGCTCTCCGGCGCCACCATCAAGGGCAACGACAACGCCATGACCGAAATTGCCTGCGACACCATGCTGCCGTTCTTCGGCCTGACCATGAAGCTCGGCCCGGTCGCGAACTGGGGCATTGCGCTGGAGAACAATCTGGTGCCGGTCGAGACATCGGCATTCGAGACCAACGTATCAGGCATCTTCGCCATCGGCGACATCAACACCTATCCCGGCAAGATCAAGCTGATCCTGTGCGGCTTCCACGAGGGCGCGCTGATGTCGCAAAAAGCCCATCGCTACGTCTATCCGGAGAAGCGGCTGGTGTTCCAGTACACGACCTCGTCCTCCAGCCTGCAAAAGAAGCTCGGTGTCAACTGACGGCGCTGAGCAGAGAGCCGATGCCCCATGTTTCTGGTGCTGGAACCATTCGCGAAATCGCCGTAGTCTGCGGCCATTCCGGTCGTGGAATAGCAAGGTGATCTAATGCGGAATTTCCTGTCCAGCTCTCGGCTGCTTCCCTTCCTCGCGCTCGCGTTGTCGCTCCTTGCGGTGACACCGTCTGCGGCACAGACCGCCGAGCCTACGGCGGCGGGCCTCTGGCAGAAGGTCGAAGACGGCAAGACAGTCGGATGGTTCCTCTTCGTCGACCACAACGGCGTCTTTGAAGGCGTGATCGCAAAAACCTTCCCGCGGCCAACCGACGATCCGAACGAGGTTTGCTCCAAGTGCACCGACGACCGCAAGAACGCGCCGGTGCTCGGCATCTCCTTCGTCCGCAACATGAAGCGCGAAGGCTTGAAGTACGAAGGCGGCAACGTGCTCAATCCGCGCGACGGCCAGATCTGGAAGGCCAACATGAAGGTCAGTCCTGATGGCCAGACTCTGACGCTGCGCGGCTATCTCGGCATCGCGCTGCTCGGCAAGGACGAGACCTGGACGCGCCTGCCGGATGCCTACATGGCCCAGGTCGATCCTGCCATCGTGGCAAAATATCTCCCTCCGCAGGCCGCTGCCACGAAGCCGGCGGCACCCGCGACGAAAAAGGGCGGCGCGATGATGGCGCCGGCGCCCAAGCAGTAAGGGCGTCCCTCGCGCACTGTGCCGCCTGGTCGGCAGTAGCTCCACACATCATCATCATTCCTCGTACTGGCGGGGAAGACGGAAAGTCGGCGGCGGTCATATCCGCCGAAAGACGAATGCGCCGCGGGCCCGCTCCAGTAGTTGCCCGGAATGCAAGCTGGCGCCGGATTTGCATAGCTATCCGCAAAGCTGCTGGGGGGACGAGTCGCTGCCCTTCAAGCCTTTCGCCGAGCCGCGGAAGGCGGGCGGCGCGCGTTGTCCCTCGCGGCGATCATTTCGACCCGCGGAGACGATATGCGACTTGCAAGATTGTGTGCGGTGCCATTACTGGCCCTGACCGCGCTCTTGGCGACATCGGCGCTGGCGCGCGACGACGGACGCTACGCCAACTCGCCGCTAAAACCCTGGTTCGAAAGCCTGCACAGCGAATTCGGACAGTGCTGCACCGACGCCGACGGCTACGTCATTGCCGACGTCGACTGGGAGTCCGATCGCGGCCACTACCGCGTCCACATCGACGATGAATGGGTCGTGGTGCCCGACGGTGCGGTGATCACTGTGCCGAACAAGATCGGCCGCACCATGGTGTGGAAGCACTATATCGACGGCCATCCGCGCGTGCGCTGCTTCATGCCGGGCAGCATGACGTGAACGAGCTGTCATTCCGGTCGGCGCGGAGCGCCGAACCCGGAATGACAAAGCGAAGCTTAGTGCGCCTGGTTTTCCGAACCCGCGCTCGCGAGCCGCTTGACGCGCGGGGTCAGCACCGAAACCTGCGCGGGCGAGGCGGGCATGCCGGCGACGATCATCGCAGGGCTTGCCGACTGCTCCTCGACGCCGGCGCCGCCGAGCACCTGCACTTGCGTCGCCGAGATCGGAAACGAGGTCACTTCGTAAGAGGGAAGCTCGCTGGCAAAGGCACCGGCCGAGCTTGCAATCATGGCGCCGGCAAAGGCAATCATCGAGAGAACACGCATTGGAAAATCTCCGTGGAAGATGTCAATCGGAGGTTTGGTCGCGTCGATGCCGGGCCAGGTTCGCTCGTCTGCGAACATTCCCATTGCTCTCGGCGAATATATTGGTTGCGTGATGCGAAAGGACGAAACGGGGGAGAAGTTTTTCGCGCCAATGTTTCCGGACGGTTTCGCGGAAGAGCCGACGCGCCTCGCTTAGTGCTCTTGCAGATCAAGCTGCGGAGCTTTTGCCGGCGCGCTAGCCGCGGAAAAGCGCAGGCTCATCGTCGTGCCGCGGCCGGGGACTGAGGAGATGACCAGCTCGCCGCCGTGGGCGGCCATGATCTCGCGGACGATCGACAGGCCGAGGCCCGCGCCGTCGCCCGTGGTGTTGCCGGTTTGAAACGGCTCGATCAGCTTGTGTTCGGCGCCATCGGGCAGGCCCGCGCCGTCATCGTGAATCGAGATGCCATCGCGGCTGAGCGTAGCGACGATGCGTCGCGCGCCATGGGCATGGATGAGCGAATTGCCGACGAGATTGGCAAGCGCGCTGCGAACCGCAGCGTCCACACCCTGCACCAGGAACGGACCTTCGCCGTCCTGCTCGAGCGCAAGCTCGATACCGGCGTCCAGCGCCGAGGGGCTGAAATCGGCCAGCATCTCCAGCGTGATCTGGGCAAGATCGATCGGCCGCTTCTCGATCGCATGATTTTGCAGCCGCGCCAGGTCGAGCATGGCGGAGACCAGCGAGGTCAGGCGGCGGACGTCGCGCACCAATTCAGTCCGGAGGGCCGGCTCGGGCACGTCCTCGATCTTCGCACGCAGCAGCGTCAGTGGCGTGCGCAGCTGATGGGCGGCGTTGCCGAGGAAGCGGCGCTGCATCCTGATATAGGCGTCGATCTCGCCGAAAGCGCGGTTCAGGGCCTCGACGAGCGGCTTCAACTCGCGGGGGACCTCGCTTAGGGAGATCAGACCTTGCGGCGCCGCAGGGTCGATCGCGAGCGCGCGAAGCGCCACCCGTTCGATACCGCGTGAGACGAAACGCGCGGCCAACGCCGCGCCGACGGCAACGGTCGCGGCAAAGGCCAGCGCCAGCAGCATGATCGAAAAGACACTGCGGATGAGAAAGTTTCTCGCCATCCGGCCGAAACGGACTTGAGGCTCGCCGACCATCATCGCGAGCTGCAACGAACCCCTTTGCACGACGGCGAGGCAGAAGGTGCTCTTCTGGTCGAGCGTGTTGAAGACCGATGAGCCGACGGGCCCGTGATAGGGAAATGCAAAGGGGAGGGCCGGCCGGCGTTCGCTGCCGTACTCGCTGACCATGTCGCCTGCGGACACGACGTACCAGAGGTTCGGGCTGTCCGCCTTCAGCTCTTCGAGGGGGCGGGTCGGGCGCACCGTGAGTTTCTGCCCTTCGATATCGGTGGCGCGATCGAGGACGGCAACCACGACCCGGCAAGCCCTGAACTCGCGCTCCTCCATCGGATAGCGCCAGATGAAGAGGCCGAGCATGATCAGGAAGATCGTCGTCGCGGCGATGCCAAGCGACAGCGCAAAGGTTCTGGCGATCGACCTCATCGCGGTGTTGCCAGCCGCAGGATGTAACCGATGCCGCGCATGCTGCGGATCTCGACGTCGCCGCCGAGCTCAGTCAGTTTCTTCCTCAGGCGTGAGACCTGCGCTTCCAGCGTGTTAGACTCGATCTCGTCGTCGAAGCCGTAGATCTCCTCGATCAGAGCGGCGCGGGTGATGACGCGATCGCGCCGCATCAGAAGCGCTCCCAGGATCAGCGCCTCGCGCCGCCGCAGCAGGATCTTGGTGTCGGCGACCACCGCCTCGTTGCTGCCGAGATGCAGCTCGACATTGCCGAGCGACAGCACGGCAGGTGCGAGCAGGCGCGGCCGCCGCAGCACCGCGCGCACCCGCGCAAGCAGCTCCTGCGGCTCGAACGGCTTGCCGAGATAGTCATCAGCGCCCCCGTTGAGCCCTTCGACGACATCCTCCTTTGCGTCCTTGGACGTCAGCATGATGATCGCAGGACGCTCCGGCGACTGGCTCAGCGCGGTGACCACCTCGAGCGCATCGCCGTCGGGCAGCATCCGGTCGACGATCGCGAGATCATATTTGAAATTGTCCAGCGCCTGGCGGGCATCGGCAATCGAGCCGACGAGGTCGACGATGCCGTGCAATTGCCCGAGCAGGCGGCTGACATAGGCGCCGATCTGCGGTTCGTCTTCGATCACGAGCGAGCGCACGCGGGTCGTTCCTGACTCTGCTGGGGCCATATGGCCCCGACGTTGACGCTCTCTGGCCGAAGTCCGGCGGTTCGGTTCGTGCGCGAGTTCCCTTTAAGGCATCGAGCTGGGCGAATAAATGGCAGGCACGTGCGGGCTGACTGGCGCTGGCCGTCGAAGTTTTGGAGCTCGAGCGCGGCCCTGCAATGTTGCGGCAATGTTTGTCCTGCGGCGCATCTGGTGCGCGGAATGTCGCGGGCACGGTCGACCGTTGCAATCTTGGGGCAATTTTGCCGGACCACATGCTGTGGCGTCTAACCACATCAGTCGACTCGGCCAGCAAGGCCGGTCCGGGGCCCCGTAATGAAGCATTTTGACGAAGCCGCTCTCCGCCTCACGGTGAATGCGCGGCTGACGACCGCCTTCCTTGCCACACTCGGCGCGATCGTGACGATTCCTCCGTCCGCATCTGCGCAGACCGCGTTCACCCTGCCGGCGTCGCCGTTCGAGTTGCCGATGCTGCCATCGCCGTCCGGAAACTGGACAGTCATGGTCGGCATCGGCGGAGAATACACCCCGGATTTCGTCGGATCGAAGAACGGCAAGTTCATGCCGATTCCGATCTTCACCATCCGCCGCGCCGGATCGATCGACCAGTTTCGCGGGCCGCGCGACAGCGCCAGCATCGCGCTACTCGACGTCGGCAATTTTCGCGCCGGGCCGGCGTTCAAGTACGTCTCTTCGCGCAAGAGCGACAAATATGCCGAGCTGACTGGCCTCGGCGACGTCAAGGCCGCATACGAGCTTGGCGGTTTCGTCGAGTATTATCCGGTCGACTGGCTGCGCCTGCGCAGCGAATTGCGCCAGGGCATGGGTGGCCATACCGGGACGGTCGCCGATGTCTCCGCTGACGTCATCGTGCCGCTGATTCAAAGGCTCACCATCTCGGCCGGCCCGCGCTTCACCTGGAAAAGCACCAAGGCGACCGCGCCGTATTTCGGCGTCGACGCCGCGCAGACGCTGGCGTCGGGATTACCGATGTACGATGCCAAAGGCGGCGCGCACTCGGTCGGCTTCGGCAGTCAGATCTCCTACCGCATCAACCCGCAGTGGGAGGTCCATGCCTATGTCGAGTACGAGAAGCTGCTCGGTGACGCCGCGGACAGTCCGCTGGTGAAGCTGCGGGGATCGTCGAACCAGACCACCGTTGGGCTCGGTGCGTCCTATTCTTTCGATTTCAGGATTCGATAGCTCGCCATGCGCCGCATTGCTTTTCTATGGATTGGCTTAGCCGCCGCTTGCGTCGCTCTCGGCGCCGCCGCGGCGTTCGAGACGCGCACCAGCCGCCTCCAGGCGATCAAGACCGTCGGTATCGTCTCGGCGATCGGCGAGGAGATGAGCCTGACGCAAGCCGGCCTGACGGGCCTTGGCAACACTGGGCAGAACGTCCCGATCAGCGCATGGGGGCTGGACGAGATGATCGTGCAGCAGGCGACGAGGCTGCTGAGCGGACGTTTTCGCGTGCAGCCGGTGAACTACAGGCGCGCAGCCTTCGCCGCGATCAGGGACTCGGCGGTTGCACCCGTCAATCTCCTGCGCAGTGATCCGTTCAAGGAGCTGGTTCGCAGCGATGTCAACCCGCAGGGGCTGGATGCCTACATCGTCATTACACGAGCAAAATCGAAGCTTGGAAACGGCCGGGCCGTCGAGGGCATAGGATTCGCGGAATACCGGACGCTGCTTGCAAACTACGGCCTGATCCACGCCCTGTACGAGATCCGCGTGATCGAGGGCAAGTCGTTCGACGTGATCGAGAAGAGGGCGGCAGCGCCGCTCGACAACACCGGGACCATGAGGATCGCCGGTCCGAGCGGCGCGATCGACGACACGTTTGACGGTCCGGCGTCAAGCGAACGGTTGCGCGCGGCGATCGCCGATCTCATCACGCGCAGCCTGCCTGTCACGCTGGGCGACATGCACCTGATCGACAGTCAGTGAGGCCGGCTCGCCAGCCTCAGGTCACCGGCGCCGGATTGAACAGCGTGAGATCGTTGTGGATGCCCCAGCGGTCCGACCACGGCTTGGTCCGGCCAGAGGCGACGTCGAGGATCAGGCGGAACAGGTCCCAGCCGCATTGCTCGATGGTCTTCTCGCCGGTGGCGATGCGGCCGGCGTCGAAGTCGATCAGGTCCTTCCAGCGGCGGGCGAGCTCGCTGCGCGTCGCGACCTTGATCACGGGCGCGGCCGCAAGGCCGTAGGGCGTGCCGCGGCCGGTGGTGAAGACTTGCAGCGTCATGCCGGAGGCGAGCTGGAGCGTGCCGCAGATGAAGTCGGAAGCTGGCGTTGCCGCGAACAGCATGCCCTTCTGCGTCGCCTTCTCGCCAGGCGAGAGCACGCCGGTGATGACAGACGATCCGGACTTGACGATCGAGCCCAGCGACTTCTCGACGATGTTGGCGAGGCCGCCCTTCTTGTTGCCTGGCGTGGTGTTGGCGCTGCGGTCGGCGCCGCCGCGGGCGAGATAGGAGTCGTACCAGGCCATCTCGCGCACCAGCGCGCGGCCGACGTCCTCGTTGATCGCGCGCCGCGTCAGGAGCTGGATGGCGTCGCGCACTTCCGTCACTTCCGAGAACATCACGGTGGCACCGGCGCGCACCAGGAGGTCCGCGGCAAAACCGACGGCGGGGTTCGCGGTGACGCCGGAGAAAGCGTCGCTGCCGCCGCATTGCAGGCCGATGACGAGGTCGGAGGCCGGGCAGGTCTCGCGCCTGCGGGTGTTGAGCACCTTCAGCCGCGCCTCGGCCTGAGTCATGATCGCATCGACGATCGCGCCAAAGCCGTCGAAGGCTTCGTCCTGCATGCGCACGATGGCATCGCTGACGCCTTCCGGCACCAGCCGCTCGGGCGCGAGCTTCTCGCAGCCGAGGCCGACGACCAGAATCTCGCCGCCGAAATTAGGGTTGAGCGCGATGTTCTGCAGCGTGCGGATCGGCACCACAGCGTCGGGCGCGGTGATGGCGACGCCGCAGCCATAGGCGTGCGTCAGCGGCACGACGTCGTCGACGTTCGGGTACTTCGGCAAGAGCTCGGCGCGGATGCGTTTGACCGCATACTCCATCGTGCCCTTGACGCATTGCACGGAGGAGGAGATGCCGAGGATGTTCTTGGTGCCGACCGAGCCGTCGGGATTGCGATAGCCCTCGAAGGTGAAACCTTCGAGCGGCGGCAGCGGCGCCGGGACGGCGGTCGAGATTTCGAGCTTGTCGAGGGCAGGGGCCTCCGGCATGCGAATGCGGGCTTCGTCCACCCATTCGCCGGCCAGGATCGGCGACAGCGCGTAGCCGATCACCTCGCCATAGCGGACGATCGGCGCGTCTTGTGCGATGTCGACCAGCGCCGTCTTGTGTCCCTGCGGCACGAAGGCGCGCAGCGTCAGCCCGCAGGCGAAGCGGGAGCCGGCGGGAAGCCCGAAATCATTGACGACGATCGCGACATTGTCGCGCTCGTTGAGCTTGATGTAGCGGGGCTGCTCTTTCGCTGCGACTGACTGGTCCATCTGCTCTTGCCTCAGAGACTGAATCGTAGGGTGGGCAAAGGCGCAACGCGCCGTGCCCACCATGCTTCACACCGAAGATAAGCGGTGGGCACGCTTCGCTTTGCCCACCCTACGATATCTACGATATCGGCCCATCAACCCGGATTGGTATAGGCCGTCTTCACCGCAGTGTAGAACTCGCGGGCATAGGAACCCTGCTCGCGGGCGCCGTAGCTCGAACCCTTCCGGCCGCCGAACGGCACGTGATAGTCGACGCCGGCGGTCGGCAGATTGACCATCACCATGCCCGACTCGCTGTTGCGCTTGTAGTGCGAGGCGTATTTCAGGCTGGTGGTGCAAATGCCGGAGGCGAGGCCGAACTCGGTGTCGTTGGAGATCGCCAGCGCCTCTTCGTAGTTCTTGGCGCGGATCACGGCGGCGACGGGGCCGAAGATTTCCTCACGCGCGATGCGCATGTTGTTGTTGACTTCGGTGAACAGCGCCGGCTGGAGGTAATGGCCGGGCGTCTCGCGCTTGAGCAACTCGCCGCCCCACGCAAGCTTGGCGCCCTCGTCCTGGCCAATCTTGATGTAGCGCAGGTCCTGGTCGAGTTGGCTCTGGTCGACCACCGGGCCGATATGCACGCCGGCCTTGAGTGCGTCGTCGACCGACAGGCCCTTCAGGCGCTCGGCCATCGCCGCGACGAAGCGGTCATGGATGCCTTCGGTGACGATCAGGCGGGACGAGGCGGTGCAGCGCTGTCCCGTCGAGAAATAGGCACCGTTGACGGCGACCTCGACGGCGGTCTTGAGGTCGGCGTCGTCGAGCACGACCAGCGGATTCTTGCCGCCCATCTCGAGCTGGAATTTCTTCATCGGATTCGACAGCACGCAGGCCTGCGCGATCTTGCGGCCGGTCTGCACCGAACCGGTGAAGGAGATCGCCGCTACATCCGGATGATCGAGCAGAGTTTGGCCGACCACCGAACCGGAACCGACCACGAGGTTGAACACGCCGGCGGGAATACCGGAGCGGGTGATGATCTCGGCGAGCGCATGGCCAGAGCCGGGCACCAGCTCCGCCGGCTTGAACACCACCGTGTTGCCGTAGCAAAGCGCGGGCGCGATCTTCCAGGCGGGGATTGCGATCGGGAAATTCCAGGGCGTGATCATGCCGACAACGCCCACCGGCTCACGGGTGAGCTCGACGTCGAGGCCGGGACGCACCGAGGCGCCCTTCTCGCCGATCAGGCGCAGCGCTTCACCGGCGAAGAACGCGAAGATCTGGCCGGCGCGGGCGACCTCGCCGATGCCTTCCGGCAGCGTCTTGCCTTCCTCGCGCGCGAGCAGGCGGCCGAGCTCTTCCTTGCGGGCGAGGATTTCGAGAGAAATCTTGTTCAGCGCGTCATAGCGCTCCTGCGGCGTCGAGCGCGCCCAGGCGGGGAAGGCGGCTTTGGCGGCGGCGATCGCCTTCTCGGTCTGCGCCTTGTCGGCCTTGGCATATTCGCCGACGAGGTCGTTGGTGTTGGAGGGGTTGATGTTCCTGGTGACGCCGGAGCCGTCGACCCATTCGCCGCCGATGAAGTTCTTCAGGATTGCAGTCATCTCGTTCCTCCAAAGGAAGTGTTCTTAACGCACGAGGCACGGACGCTTGTCGTCGAAGGTCCAGCCGGGGATCAGGTCCTGCATGGCAATAGCGTCATCGCGGGCGCCAAGTCCATGCTGCTTGTAGAGGTCATGCGCAGCGTCGATGGCCGCCCTGTCGATTTCGATACCCAGGCCCGGCCTGTCGGGAACGGCAATCTTGCCGCCCTTGATCTGGAGCGGCTCTTTGGTCAGTGCCTGGCCATCCTGCCAGATCCAGTGGGTGTCGATGGCGGTGACCTTGCCGGGGGCGGCGGCGCCGACATGGGTGAACATGGCGAGCGAAATATCGAAATGGTTGTTGGAGTGCGAGCCCCAGGTCAGGCCGTTGTCGCGGCAGGTCTGGGCGACGCGGACCGAGCCCTGCATGGTCCAGAAATGGGGATCGGCGAGCGGAATGTCCACCGCACCGAGACGCAGCGCATGGGAAAGCTGCCGCCAGTCGGTGGCGATCATGTTGGTCGCGGTCGGCAAGCCCGTGGCGCGCCGGAACTCGGCCATGATCTCACGGCCGGAGAAGCCGGCCTCGGCGCCGCAGGGGTCCTCAGCGTAAGCGAGGATGCCGTGCATGTCCTTGCAAAGCCTGACAGCCTCGTCGAGCGACCAGGCGCCGTTGGGATCGAGCGTCACGCGCGCGTTGGGGAAGCGCTTGGCAATCGCGGCGACGGCCTCGATCTCCTGCTCGCCGCGGAGCACGCCGCCCTTGAGCTTGAAATCGGCGAATCCGTAATGATCGTGGGTCGCTTCGGCCAGGCGCACCACGGTCTCGGGCGTCATCGCCACCTGATGGCGGAGGTTGAACCATTCCGCCTTGCCGATCTCGCCTTCCACATAGGGCAGGCGGGACTTGCTGATGTCGCCAACGAAGAAGAGATAGCCGAGTGTCTCGACGCTCCTGCGCTGCTGGCCTTCGCCGAGCAGCGCCGCGACGGGAAGATTAAGATGTTGGCCGAGCAAATCGAGCAACGCGGATTCGATCGCCGTGACCGCGTGGATCATGACGCGAAGATCAAACGTCTGCTTGCCGCGGCCGCCGGCATCGCGGTCGGCGAAGGCGGTACGGATATCGGCGAGGATGTTGTTCATCGCGCCGAGGGTCTTGCCGATCACGAGATCGCGGGCGTCCTGGAGCGTCTGCCAGATCTTTTGTCCGCCCGGCACCTCACCGACGCCGGTGTGACCGGAATTGTCGGTGAGGATGACGATGTTGCGGGTGAAGAACGGCGCATGTGCGCCGCTCAAATTGAGGAGCATGCTGTCGCGGCCCGCGACCGGGATCACCTGCATCGCCGTGACGACCGGTGCGCCAGCGACTGGCGCGCCGGAGATCTCAGTCTGGGCCATCGCACGCTCCTCCTGTTATCGTCCGTTATTCTGCCGCCTGTTGTGTCGATCGGATGGCGGGCAGATTCTTCACCAGCGCCGTCAGTTCCGCCGTCTCCTGCTCGGTGAGATCGGTGAGCGGCGGACGGACCGGACCGGAATCGCGGCCGATCACCTTCACGCCGGCCTTGATGATCGAAACCGCATAGCCCTTCTTGCGGTTGCGGATCGCAATCAGCGGCAGGATGAAGTTCTTCAGGCCGGCATGGATCGTCTCGTGGTCGCGCTTGCGCACGGCGGCGTAGAAGTTGGTGGCGAATTCCGGCACGAAGTTGAATACGGCCGAGGAATAGGTCGTCACGCCCATGTCGAGATAGGGCAGCGCGAAGGTCTCCGCGGTCGGCAGGCCGCCGATATAGGTGAGGCGGTCGCCGAGCTTGGTGTAGACGCGGGTCATCAGCTCGATGTCGCCGATGCCGTCCTTGTAGCCGACGAGGTTCGGACAGCGCTCGGCAAGGCGCGCGAGCGTGTCGGGTTGGAGGATGGCGTTGTCGCGGTTGTAGACGATGACGCCGATCTTCACGGCGGCGCAGACCGCCTCGACATGGGCGGCGAGGCCCTCCTGCTCGGAATGGGTGAGATAGGGCGGCAGCAGCAACAGGCCGTCGGCGCCGGCCTTCTCGGCGCCAACGGCGATCTCGCGGGCGATCGCGGTGCCGTAGCCGGTGCCGGCGAGCACGGGCACGCGGCCCTTGGTTTCCTCGACGGCGATCTTGACGATCTGCGGAACCTCGGTCGGCGTCAGCGAGAAGAACTCGCCGGTGCCGCCAGCGGCGAACAGGCCGGCGACGTCATAGCCGCACAGCCAGTCCATGTTGGCTCGGTAGGTCGCCTCATCGAAGGAGTAGTCAGCCCTGAACGGCGTGACGGGGAAGGACAGGAGGCCAGATCCGATTTTCTGGGCCATTTCCTGCGGGGTCATCTTGCTCATGGGCGCGGCTCCCTTCTTGCGTGTTGTGGAGGACGCAAGCCTGCGCGTCCATGAGCCGGTGTTTAGGAGACCGTTCGATGCGCGTCCAAGCCAAAGCCTATATCGACTGATGCAGATTGAGTATCAATCCTCCGCCACCTCCACGGAGGACAATTCACCGGCAATTTTGACGAGGGCCGAGAGCAACGGATTCTCGTCGTCGCGGCGCCAGACCATGAAGAGCTCGACGGGAACGCGCGTACGCAGCTTCAGCGGCCGCAACCGCACGTCGGCGATCTTCAGGCTTGCCGCCGCCGCCGGCACGATGGCGAGGCCGAGGCCGGCACGCACCATGGCGAGGATCGAATGGATCTGGCTGAGATGCTGGACGTAGCGCGGCAGCACGTCGGCGCGGGTGAACAGCGCCACAAGCAGATCGTGGAAGTAGCGGCTCTCATAGGGCGAATACATCACGAAGGGCTGGTCGTCGAAATCCTTGATGGTGATGCCGTCGGCGCCCGCCAGCGGATGTTTCTTGGGGATCGCCGCGAGCAGGGGCTCGGCGACGACGCGGCGGCTGGCAAGCTCCGGCCGCGCGATCGGCGGCCTGAGCAAGCCGGCGTCGATCTGGCCCGAGGTCAGCGCCTCGAACTGGTCGCCGGACACCATCTCCTTCAGCGAGAAGTCCACCTCCGGCAGCTTGGCGCGGCAGGCGGCAACGAGCTCGGGCAGGAAGCCATAAGCCGCGGCGGCCGTGAAGCCGATCTTCAGCGAGCCTGTCTTGCCGAGCGCGATGCGGCGGGCGACTTGCGAGGCGCTTTCTGCAAGCTTGAGGATGCGCCGCGCCTCCGGCAGAAAGCTGCGCCCCGCAGGCGTCAGGCGCACCGAGCGGCTGGTGCGCTCCAGAAGCGGCGCATCGATGATGTGCTCGAGCACCTGGATCTGCCGGGACAGTGGCGGCTGGGTCATGTTCAGCCGCGCGGCGGCGCGGCCGAAATGCAGTTCCTCCGCCACCGTGACGAAACAGCGGAGCTGGTTGAGGTCGAACATCGATACATGCCTTAGATGGATAAGGCGTTTCCCCGGCACTTCTAGCATCGATCACACCCAAAAACAAAGACGGCGGCTGGGAAGCCGCCGTTGAGTTGCCTGGTCAAGCTCCCATGGGAGCCCTCAGGAGGAACGTTTGAGCGTCACCCGCTCGATCTTGCCGACGACCACGAGATAGGCGAACGCCGCCACCAGCGCGTTGAGGCCGACGAACACCAGCGCGCCGTTGAACGAACCGGTCGCGGCCAGGATGTAGCCGATCACGATCGGCGTGGTGATCGAGGAGAGGTTGCCGAAGGTGTTGAACAGGCCGCCGGAAACGCCGCCGGCTTCCTTCGGCGAGGTGTCGGAGACGACCGCCCAGCCGAGCGCGCCGATGCCCTTGCCGAAGAAGGCGAGCGCCATGAAGCCGACCACGAGCGCCTGTCCGTCGACATAGTTACAGGCGATGATCGACATCGACAGCAGCATGCCGCCGACGATCGGGATCTTGCGCGCCATGGTCAGCGAGCCCGTCCTGCGCAGGATGGCGTCGGAGATGATGCCGCCGAGCACGCCGCCGATGAAGCCGCACAGCGCCGGAAGCGTCGCGACGAAGCCGGCTTGCAGGATCGACAGCCCACGCTCCTTGACGAGGTAAACCGGAAACCAGGTCAGGAAGAAATAGGTCAGCGTGTTGATGCAGTACTGGCCGAGATAAACGCCGAGCATCATGCGGTTGGAGAGCAGCTGACGGATGTGGTCCCAGCCGGTGCCGGATTGAGGCGCACGCTCCTGCTTCAGATCGTCCTTGGGCGCGTCGAGATCGACCAGCGCGCCGCCTTCCTTGATGTAGTCGAACTCGGCGTCGTTGATCGAAGGATGCTCCTTCGGGCCATAGATGGTCTTGATCCAGACCAGGCCCATGACGATGCCGAGCGCGCCCATCACGAAGAACACGAAGCGCCAGCCATAGGCGTGCGCGATCCAGCCCATCAGCGGCGCGAAGATCACGGTCGCGAAATACTGTCCCGA
The DNA here is from genome assembly GCF_004212635.1 of Bradyrhizobium genosp. SA-3. GTDB lineage: Bacteria > Pseudomonadota > Alphaproteobacteria > Rhizobiales > Xanthobacteraceae > Bradyrhizobium. Next base: position 16,625 of record NZ_PSRT01000095.1, read on the forward strand.
GTTGAAGAATGCCGAGGCGGTGCCGCGCTCATTGCCGGGAAACCAGGCGGCGACGATGCGGGCGTTGGCGGGGAAGGAGGGCGCTTCGGCGATGCCGACCAGGAAGCGCAATGCGAACAGCACGAGGACGGCGGTGCCGGCGCTGAAGAAGCCGACCCAGCCCTGCATCATCGTGAAGATCGACCAGACGATGATGCTGAAGGCGTAGACGAGGCGCGAGCCGTAGCGGTCGAGCAGCCAGCCGCCCGGCACCTGCGCGATCACATAGGACCAGCCGAACGCCGAGAAGATGTAGCCCATGGCGACGGGATCGAGATGCAGCTCCTTGGAGAGCGCGGAGCCTGCGATCGACAGCGTGGCGCGGTCGGCATAATTGACGGTGGTGACCAGGAACAACATGGTCACGATGAACAGCCTGACGCGAGACCTCTTCACGTCCGCTGCGGACAGCACTGCGCTCATCACGCGCCTCCTTAGAAGTCGAACATTTCCTCAAGGCGACTCCTAGAGGCGCGCGCGGCAAAGTGTCCAAGTTCAAGGCAGTATCGATCGATGCCGTTTTTGGATTGATGGAACGGCGGGTGAGGGGGAACGATCTAAGAGACTGAGAATGCGGGGAGCGATGTTGAGGGTGCGAGCTTGTACCACGCACACCGCTGTCATTCCCCGCGAAGGGGAATCCAGTACGCCGCAGCCTCTCGATTCAATCAAGGCCGTCACGGAGTACTGGATCGCCCGCCTGCGCGGGCGATGACACCGAGCGTGTGGAGCTAGCGTGAACTACTGCCGCGCGCTCGGTAGCAGCTGCGGCAGAAATCCGCGCGTCACATCCGGCGGAGCGGCGTCGAGGCCGAGCACGGCGCTCGCGGCGGGCAGTGCGGCATCCGCCATCGCGGCGTGGCCCTCGGCGCTTGGATGCACGGCACCGCCATAGACGGCGGAGAGCACGCCCCAGGTCGCGTCGTGGATGTCTGTCGGCTGGCTCGCGGCCGGCAATCCTTGCGGATAGGTCATCGCGGCAAAATAGCTGTCGTTGGCGTCGCGGATCCAGCGTGCGCGCGGCAGATAGGCGCGGTATTCCGAAGCGCCGCGCCCGCACAGCATCGGCTGGCTGGCCGCCGTCACGATGTCGGGATTGAAGCTCTGGCCGTTCTCGGCAAAGCAGGTGCGGTCGAATTCGGGATCGTTGCCCGAATGAGCGCAGAAGCCGTGATCGGCGAACGCCGCCTGATGCGTGTCGACGAAGGTCATGCGGTCGGCTTCGGGATCACGGCAGAGCGCGCCGCGGCTGCAGGTGGCGAGCCCCTTCAGCTGCGGCAGGAATTCGGTGTCGACGAAGGTCGAGACGCGGGCCAAGCGCTGCGGGTCGGCGTTGAAGGACGGATGGATGTCGAAGCCGGCCCGGCCGCCGCGGCAGGGCACGCCGCCATCGGCGAGCGCCGGGTTGGCGTAGGAGACGTAGACCACATGCGAGAGATCGCCACCGACCAGCGGCTTCAGCGCCTCGCGCAGCTTGACGAAATTCTGCGGCAGCTCGCGCGCCAGCGCATCGCGGGAATCGTCGACGCTTGCCATCACGCCGGAGCGGCGGAACAGCGCGCGCTCGGTCGCGGTGTCGACGATGACGTCGGCGACGAGACCGGAAAAATAGACGTCGTTGGCGCCGACCGACAACAGCACGAGATCGAGCGTGCGGTCGGGCTGGCGCTTCTTCGCCGCGGTGAGAGCTTCGCGCAGCTCGGCGACCTGCGCGTTCACGCTGGTGTTGCAGACGCCGGTCTTGCCGGGCGGGCATTCGCGGGCGCGCTGCGAGCCGAGCAGCCCGTCGCCGATGCTGGCGCCGGTGCAGGCGAGCGGCAGGAAGGTCACGGCGATGTGGGTGTAACGCACGGCGAGCGCCAGCGCGGTGCGGGCCTGATAGCTGTAGAGCGAGCGGTGGCACGGCGCGTTGAACCAGAGCGCGCTGTAGCGTTGCCAGTTGGCGAGCGTATCCGGCGCCTCGCAGGCGCGGCCACCCTTGAAGCCGTGGCGGCTCGGCCGGTAGTACTGCGCGCCGGCGGTACCGAGATAGGAGCGGAAGCAAAAACCTTCGTCCGACAGCGCCAGCGGCCGGTCCGGATTGCCTTCGCCGGAGGCGATGCTGTCTCCTAAGCCGGCGACGAAGATGTCGCGGACCTGAATCTCAGCCTGGACCCGTTGGGTCGGATCGGAGCCGGAGGAGACATCGACGGTTGCGACCGTCTGCTTGCCGTAGCGGACGCGCAAATTGACCGGCTCGGCGCAGTCGAAGGTCGAGGCTTGCGGCCCGTCGCCGTCGTCGAACGACCAGGCGCAGGTGGCGCCGACCGGCACTGCGCCGACGAGGCGCACGGTGACGGGATGGTCGATCGGGGTGAGGTAGTTCTCCTTGACGTTGTCGCGGGTGCAGGGCTGGTTGACCCGGCCCTGGAGGTCGATGCAGAGCCGGTTGACCATGTTGCGGGCCCAGCCGCGGCCCTCGCTCTGAAGCTCCAGCGACTGCTCGGCGGCCAGGATGCTGCGGTTGCGCGCATTCTCGACATGAAGCAGGAAATCGCGCTCCTCGCGGAACAGGCGGAAGCGGTTGCGCACCTCCCAACTGATCTGCATGGCGCCGGCGTCCTGCGCGGCGGCGCGCTCGAGCGGCAAGGCGGACAGAATCCCGGCAAGCAGCAGGGCGCCTGCACAGAGGGTGCGAAAGGGGAGAGGGATCATGGTCCGCGTGTTCAACGGCAAAGTTGGGGCGGAAATAAGAGAGGATTGCTGCCCCGCCCGCAACCTTAGTCTGACGCTCCTGCTGACCCGCCTATCGCTTGCCGGCCTGCCGCAGCGTCCGCTCGCGCTCCATCGCGGCCACCTGCTGGGGTAGGTTGGCCTGGGCGCAGGCCTCCGCCAACCGTCGCCGCTCCTGCCACGGCGCGACCACGTTCATCCAGAGTTCGCGCGTGCCCATGATGGAGATGGCGAGGCCGAACGGGATCACGAAATAGAGAAGGCGGAACACCAGCAGTGTCGCCAGAAGCTGCTCGCGGCCGAATTCGGGCAGCGCTAACAGCATGGCGGCATCGAACACGCCGATCGAGCCGGGCGCGTGGCTGGCAAAGCCGAGCAGCGTTGCCAGGATGAACACCACGGCGAGCGACATAAAGTCGATTGGCGGATTGGCCGGCATCAGCAGGTACATCGCCGTGGCGCAGAAGCCGAGATCGACCACGCCGATCAGGATCTGCACCAGCGTCAGCGGCGTCGAGGGCAGCACCACCTTCCAACCCTTCTGGCCGAGCTCGCGCCGCTTCTCGCCCATGCAAAGCCAGACCAGATAAGAACCGATCGAGGCGAGGCCGCCGAGCGCGATCAGCCGGTTGATCGACGACGGCAGCTGATCCATCGCGGACGCCGCATCCGGATGGATGGCCATGCCGATCGAGAGCACGAAGATGTTACCGAGCCAGAAGGTCAGGCCCGACAGGAAGCAGATCTTCGCGACGTCGATCGCGTTCAGGCCGTAATCCGAATAGATCCGGAAACGGATCGCCCCGCCGGTGAAGACGGTGGCGCCGATGTTGTGGCCGATCGAATAGGACGTGAAGCTGGAGAGCGCCGCGATGCGATAGGGAACGTGCTTCTTGCCGATCGTTCGCAGTGCAAAAAAGTCGTAGAATGTCAGCGTGCAGAACGCGAAGAAGACGCAGATCGCCGCCAGCCCGATACTTCCGCGGGGAATCTCGGTCAACGCCGTCAGGATGACCCCGGTATCGATGCCCTTGAGGGTCCGCACCAGCGTGGTGATCGCGAAGGCGATGATGCAGACGCTCGCGGCAATGCCGAGCCGTCGCCAGCCGATCCATCTATTGAAGCCGCGTCTCAGCGCGGGCAGCAGTCCGTGCATTCATCCTCCCGGCGGGGGGCAAGACCGATCCAGCCAGGCATTGGCCGGTCGGGTACGATGACGGCCAAAGGCAGGCGTCGATCGGTTGGCATGATCCAGCTCATTTAAGGCAAAAACAGCGGCTTGTGCAGCCCTTGACAACAATAGGTTCTGCGTTGGACCAGCCACTTTTGTCATATGTGGTTCACATCTGACGCGCGTTAAGCATATGAGTCGCGAAACGCGGTTCGGACGGCGCATTCATGTTCAAGAGACGGCGCATTCATGTTCAAGAGGATGGTTTCAAATCCTGCCGCCATCCGCATTGTTCCAGCGCAAGCGATGGGCGTTTTGGAACGTCGATGCCGCGTGCTCGTTGGGCCCCATCAGCAACCGAACATGGCGGAATATGGGGCCTTTCGTGCAGGCCGATACCGCCGTGTTCCCGAAACCGAGAGGACGGAACGATGGGACTGTTCACAAAAGACATCAAAACCATGAACGACCTGTTCGTGCACCAACTCCAGGACATCTATTACGCCGAGCAGCAGCTCACCAAGGCGCTGCCGAAGATGGCAAGCAAGGCTACCGATCCGCAGCTGAAACAGGGCTTTTTGACGCACCTCGATGAAACCAAGCAGCATGTCACGCGTCTCGAGGAAGTGTTCAAGATGCACGGCGTCGCCGTGAAGGCAGTCGACTGCCCGGCCATCGACGGCATCATCGAGGAAGCCGACGAGACGGTCGGCGAGGTTGCCGACAAGGCCGTGCTCGATGCCGCGCTGATCAATGCGGCCCAAGCCGCTGAGCATTACGAGATCGCCCGCTACGGCAGCCTGATCGCCTGGGCCAAGCAACTCGGCCGTAACGATTGCGCGGCGGTGCTTGCCAAGACACTCGAGGAAGAGAAGGCGACCGACAGGAAGCTGACCACGCTCGCCGAGAGCAAGGTGAATCTGCGCGCGGCGAGCTGATGAAGGTGTAGTCAACGAAGCGCCGCGCGATGGTTCGCGCGGCGCTTCTGCTTTTTCACCATCCACTGTCATGCTCCGCGAAGGCGGGGCATCCAGTACTCCGTGGCGCCAATTGGATTCACAATTCCCGCCGCGGAGTACTGGATCGCCCGCCCCAGTGCGCAACTGCGCACAAGGCGGGCGATGACCCCGTTGGGAGGCGATTGCGCTGCACCGCTCCATCCATCATTCGTCCATTATCGAAACATGACAGCGGGCCGGAAGCGTATATTTCGCATGGGGCTGCAATCGAGGTGGCAGCATGCGAGCAAGCACCATCAAATATCAAACCTTCGACAACGCGCGCGCCGGCTCGCATCTTGCAACCTCCCTTACGCTGGCCGCGATGAGCCTCGGCTACGGCGTGGTGCAGCTCGACGTCACCATCGTCAACACCGCGCTCGATGCAATGGGCAGGGCGCTCGGCGGCGGCGTTGCCGAGCTGCAATGGGTGGTCAGCGCCTACACCATCGCGTTTGCCGCTTTCATCCTGACGGCCGGCGCGCTGGGCGACCGGATCGGCGCCAAGCGCGTCTTCATGGCGGGGTTCGCCATCTTCACCGCGGCCTCGCTCGCCTGCGCGCTGTCGCCCAATGCGGTCGTGCTGATCGCAGCACGGCTGGTTCAGGGCCTGGCGGCGGCGATCCTGGTGCCGAATTCTCTTGCGCTGCTCAATCATGCCTATGCGGACGACCGCGAGCGTGGTCGCGCCGTCGCGGTCTGGGCCGCCGGAGCAAGCCTTGCGCTCACCGCCGGTCCCTTAGTCGGCGGCGCGCTGATCACGCTGGTCGGCTGGCGCGCGATCTTCCTGGTCAATCTGCCGATCGGGCTCGCCGGCCTGTGGCTGAGCTGGCGTTACGCCAGCGAGACCACGCGGGCGCGCTCGCGCGAGATCGATCTGCCCGGCCAGCTGGCCGCGATCGGTGCGCTGGGCGCGCTCGCCGGCGCAATCATCGAAGGCGGGGCGCTCGGCTGGGACCATCCAGCCGTGATCGCAGCCTTTGTCGGAGCCGCTGTTCTCGCCGTGCTCTTTGTCTGGCGCGAGAGTCGCGCGGCGCAGCCGATGCTGCCGCTGTCGTTGTTCGGCCACCGGCTGTTCACGCTGACTTCGCTCGTGGGGCTGCTGGTGAACATCGCGATCTACGGCCTGATCTTCGTGCTCAGCCTGTATTTCCAGAGGATCAACGGGCTGTCGGCGTGGTGGACCGGGCTTGCCTTCGTGCCGATGATGGCGGCGGTGCTGCCGGTCAATCTGCTGGCGCCGCGCCTTTCCGAGCGCATCGGTCCGTGTCCGACCATCGTCGTCGGCGCCTGCATCTCGGCGCTCGGCTGTCTCGGCCTGCTCTGGATCGAAGCCGGGACCAGCTATTGGGCGGTCTGCGCGCAGATGATCGCGATCAGCGGCGGGCTCGGCCTCCTGGTGCCGCCGCTGACGTCGACGCTGCTCGGCAGCGTCGAGAAGGCGCGTTCCGGCATCGCGGCCGGCGTCCTGAACGCGACGCGGCAGACCGGCAGTGTGCTCGGCGTTGCTCTGTTTGGTTCCTTGGTGGCGTCGGACCGTGCGTTCATGACGGGGCTGCATCTGTCGCTGGTTATTTCGGCGGCCGTCCTGCTGATCGCCGCCGGCGTGATCGGAATCGGTGCGCCGGCGCGAGGATGAACAATGTGAGCGAACGCACACATATTCCGTTCACCATTCCCCGAACAGGTTTGTAGACAGTTACCGATCGTCCATTTCTGTCGGGTCAAGTGCCGGTTGATAGGGGCCGGCAATGTATCAAGTTCTCTTTTGTCTCACCGACGAGCACGATTGGCGACTGGTCGCGCTTGGGGGCGTAGTGTGTCTGCTCGCCAGCGCAGCGGCGATCAGCCTGTTTCAGCGCGCACGCGCGACGCACGGCCCCGGGCGTCTGGCCTGGATCGCCCTGGATGCCGCCGTCAGCGGATGCGGCATCTGGGCGACGCATTTCATCGCGATGCTCGCCTACGGGCCGGGCGGCGCCGGCGCCTACAACATCCCGGTGACGCTCCTCTCCTTGATCCTTGCGATCTCCGTGACCTTCGTGGGACTGAGCATCGCGGTATCGTCCTCGCGCCCGGTGTGGATCGCCCTTGGCGGCGCCATCGTCGGCTCTGGTGTCGCGGCGATGCATTACACCGGCATGGCGGCGCTGGAGATACCGGCGCGGGTGGACTGGATCGGAAGTACGGTCGCCGCCTCGGTGCTGTTCGGAATCGTCTTTGCGGCCCTCGCACTGTTCATCGCCGCGCGGCGCGACGACCTCTCCCATGCGCTGACGGCGACCACCCTGCTGACGCTCGCCATCGTCGCGCATCATTTCACCGCGATGGGCGCGGTGCTGCTGACGCCGGACCCGACGCGCGCGATCAGCGGGCTTTCCATCCCGCCGGCCTCGCTGTCCTTCCTCACCGCGAGCGCTGCGGTTGCGATCATCGCGATTGCGCTCGTGGCCGCGCTGCTTGACCGGCGCGCCAAGGGCCAATTGGGGCGCCAGCAGATCGTGTTGGACAGCGCGCTCGAGAACATGTCGCAGGGACTGTGCATGTTCGACGCGGACGGCAAGATCATGCTGTTCAACGAGCGTTATGCCGCGATGCTCCGTCGCACCGACATCCTGCTCACCGGTCGCCTTCTGATCGACGTGCTCAGGGAGGAGCAGGCCAAGGGCCAGTGGCAGGGCGATGCGGAAGAATTCTTCGCCCGCCTCGTCGCCGACGCGCGCGAGGGCCGCACCACGACCGACGTCGTCAACCGGTTCGGCCGCTCCATCCGCGTCGTCAACCAGCCGATGCAGGGCGGCGGCTGGGTCGCGACCTTCGAGGACATCACCGAATGGCTGGAGGCGCAGGCCAAGATCTCGCACATGGCGCGCCACGACGCACTGACCAGCCTGCCGAACCGCGTGCTGTTCCACGAACAGCTCGAGCAGGGACTGCGCCGGACGAGGTCGGGCGATCAGCTCGCGGTGCTTTGTCTCGATCTCGATCACTTCAAGGACATCAACGATTCGCTCGGCCATCCCATCGGCGATGCGCTGCTCAAGGAGGTCGGCCGCAGGCTGAAGACGACCGTCGGCGAACACGATACTGTGGCGCGGCTCGGCGGCGACGAATTCGCGGTGGTCCAGATCGGACGTTCCGAGGAAACCGCTGCGAGGTCCCTTGCCGGGCGCCTCGTCGAGGTGATCTCGGCGCCTTACGAGATCGACGACCATCAGATCGTGATCGGCGTCTCGATCGGCATCGCGCTGGCGCCGCAGGACGGCAACAATCCGGACGAACTCCTGAAGAACGCGGACCTCGCGCTCTATCGCGCCAAGGCGGACGGCCGCGGCACCTATCGCTTCTTCGAGACCGGCATGGATGCCCGCGCGCAGGCGCGGCGCCTGTTGGAAATGGATCTGCGCGCGGCGCTGCAACGTGACGAGTTCGAAGTGTATTATCAGCCGATCCGTGACGTCGCGAGCGGCCGTGTCGTCGCCTTCGAGGCGCTGCTGCGTTGGAACCACCCGCAGCGCGGACTGATCGCACCGATCAGCTTCATCCCGCTGGCCGAGGAGACCGGACTCATCGTTCAGCTCGGCGAGTTCGTGCTGCGCTCCGCCTGCACCGACGCGGCCACCTGGCCCGACGATGTCGACGTCGCCGTCAACCTGTCGCCGGTGCAGTTCAAGAGTCCGCACCTGGTCGCATCCGTGACCGAAGCGCTGACCGCCTCCGGACTCGATGCGCGCCGTCTCGAGCTCGAGATCACCGAATCGGTGCTGCTCCAGAACAGTGATGCGACGCTGGCCACCTTGCACGAGCTGCGTGCCATGGGCGTGCGGATCTCGCTTGACGATTTCGGCACCGGCTATTCGTCGCTGAGCTATTTGCGCAGCTTCCCGTTCGACAAGATCAAGATCGACCGCTCGTTCGTGTCGGAGCTGGCGACGCGCGAGGATTCCATGGCGATCATCCGCGCCGTGACCGGCCTCGGCCGCAGCCTCGGCATCGTCACGACTGCCGAAGGCGTCGAGAACGATGCGCAGCTCGAGCTGCTCCGGCGCGAAGGCTGCACCCAGGCGCAGGGCTATCTGTTCAGCAAGCCGCGACCTGCTTCCGACGTGGCGATGATGTTGGATGGCCCGCGGCTACGCGCGTCGGCTTGATGGTCTAGCCGCGGCGCAGTGCGAAATGCGCGCCGCAAAATGCCATCACGGCGCCGAGACACAGCGCAGCGAGCCCGGCCAGTACGCTCGAGACGGTCGGGATCGGGCTCGGTGCCGAGGCCACCTGGCCCGCGCCCGCAAGCAGCAGCACGCCGACCGCGATCAGGAATTGGCGCATCCGTTGCGGGATCTGTCCGGAAATCGCGCTCTGCATCATGGTCGCCGTGAAATAGCCGCCGGAAAAGCCGACGGTCGCGATCAGCCACCAGGCGATCGCTGCGCCGGCCGGGATGAATTCATGCGTGTCGGAGCGCCAGAGGCCGCCGAGATCGAGCCCGTAGCGCGCGCCCAGCATGTGCACCGCGAGCGCGAGCAGCACGCCGGAGATCATTGCGGCGCCGAGAATCAGGCGGCGCGGAAAATAGGTCGTCTCAGCCATGCCCCGCTTGTAGGATGGGCGAGGGCGGTCGCGCAAGCGGATCGCATACGGGATCGCGCGGACGGGATTGATTGTCGAGATGCAGGTTTCGAATGCTGAGGCAGTCACGAGCTATGCCTACAAGGCGTCGCTGATCGGCTCGGCGCATCGCTTCGAGCTGATGGAGGAGGGGCTGTCCTGGCACGTCGCCGGGCGCTCCGCGCTGTGGCGCTATGACGAGATCAGCGCGATCCGGCTATCGTTTCGCCCGATGTCGATGCAGCAGCACCGTTTTCGCGCCGACGTCAGCCACGCCAGCGGTGGGCGCATCGCGATCCTGTCGACGAGCTGGCAGACCGCGGCCCTGATGGCGCCGCAGGACAATGGCTTTCGCCAGTTCATCGTCGCGCTGCATGAGCGGATGGCGAAAGCGGGGAGCCGGGCGACGCTGAGTGCGGGCCTTGGCCGCAAGACCTATGCGGCGGTGCTGGCCTTCCTGGCGGTGCTGACGGTGGCGATGGCGGGTCTGTTGATCCGCGCGCTGATGATCGGCGAGTTCGCCGGCGCGTTGTTCATCCTCGGCTTTGCCGCGCTGTTCGCCTGGCAGGTCGGCGGCTTCGTGTGGCGCAACCAGCCGCGGAGCTACAGCTTCGATCAGTTGCCCCGGTCCTTGCTGCCATAGACCGATCGCTACTCCGTCGAGTCGAAATCCTCTTCCTTGGTGCCGAGCAGCGACACGATCGTGCGCAGGCCGGAATCGAGCTGCTCGGGCGAGGGAGGCGCGAGCGCGAGCCGTACCGCATTCGGTGCGTGGCCATGGGCGATTGCGAAGGTCGAGGACGGCGTCAGCGCGATGCCGCGCCGGGCTGCCGCCGCGACGAAGGTCTGCGAGCGCCAATGCGGCGGCAACGTCAGCCAGAGATGATAGGAGCGCGGATCGGCGGCGAGCTGGTAGCCGGCCAGCAGCCTTGCCGCGGTCTGCTGGCGGCGCGCGGCGTCGATGCGCTTCAGCCTTGTCAGCTCGGCGACGGTGCCGTCGGCCATCAGCCGCTGCCCGGATGCGAGCGCGTGGCCGGAGGCGATCCAGCCGCCGGTGCGGACCGCGCTCATCACGCTTTCGCGTAAGTGAGGCGGTGCGACGAGGATGCCGAGCGCGAGGCCCGGCGCGACCTTCTTGGACAGGCTGTCGATCACGATGCAGCGGTCCGGCCCGAGTGCGGCGAGCGGCGTGTCGTCGGCAAGAAAGCCGTAGACGGTGTCCTCGATGATGGTGAGATCGAGCTTTTCGGCAACGCGCATGATGTCGGCGCGCCGCGTCGCGTTCATGGTGACGCCGAGCGGGTTCTGGATGATGGGCTGGAGATACAGCGCCGACAGATGCGCCTCGCGATGCGCCTTCTGGATCGCGTCGGGCCGCGCGCCATATTCGTCCATCGGGATCGGGACCAGCGTCATGCCGAGCCGCGCGGCGATGCTCTTGACGTAAGGATAGGTCAGCGCCTCGACGCCGCAGCGGCCGCCGGTCGGAACGAGCGCCGCGAGCGCGGCCGCGAGCGATTGCTTGCCGTTGGCGGTGAAGACGATCTGCTCGGCCTGTGGCGTAAAATCCTTGCGCGAGAGATAGGCGGCGGCCGCGTTGCGCGCGCTCTTGGTGCCGGTGCTGGTCGAGACGCGCAGCGCGGACTCGAGCGCGTCGACGCGCTCGAGCCCCGCAAGGCTCTTGGCGATCATCGCCCATTGCTGCGGCAGCAGCGGGTAATTGACTTCGAAGTTGATGCGCGCGTCGGCCGGTTCGCTGATCGTCTCGACCTCGCGCCTGATGTCGCCGGAGATGAATGTGCCGCGGCCGACCTCGCCGACCACGAGCCCGCGGCGGAGCAATTCGGTGTAAACCCGGCTCGCGGTCGAGACTGCGATGCCGCGGTCATAGGCAAAATTGCGCTGCGGCGGCAGCCGGTCGCCGGGCCTTAACGTGCCGTTAGCGATATCGACGGCAATGGCATCGGCAAGCTTCACGTACTCGAACTTGGACATTATTGCACCGAGAGCAATGTTTTCCTTGCTCCGAGAAATGTACTGGAGCATTTAAGTTCCATCAAGACCCGCGATTGAGCCGAGGAGAGCGAGAGCAATCCGACGGCAAATGAGGTGCAAGCGCTCGAAGCGTCTGCGCCAACGGCATCGGCTTCGCCGCGCGGGACGACAGGCCGGAGAAGAACAATGACCACGATCTCGCAAACTGCCGGGCGGAGTTTAGGCCCATCCTCATCGAGCGGATTTTTCAGCACGCTCGCCATCGCCGTCTACGCGCTGTTCGACCGCCTGGAGCGCCGCTCCGCTGTCAAGACGCTGAACGAGCTCGACGACCGCGCCCTGCGCGACATCGGGATCACGCGCAGCCAGATCGAGGACGCGGTCTACGGCCAGTTCAAGACCGAGCTGACGCGGTATTTGTGATCTCCTTCGACCGCGCTCGTCCCTCGCGTGTCCCGGACGCGCAGCAACGCCCTTAGCGTTGCTGCGCAGAGCCAGGACCCAGCAAACCGCGCAACTCGGTGCAACATGGGCCCCGGCTCTGCAGCGCACCGCTAAGAAGCGCTGCGCTGCGTCCGGGGCACGAGACCGCAGTTTGGTGCACAGCTGCTTCAACATCGTCATTGCGAGCGCAGCGAAGCAATCCAGAATCCCTCCGCGGTGGCAGTCTGGATTGCTTCGTCGCATCAGCGCAAAATTGCTTTGCAATTTTGTCGCGAGCTCCTCGCAATGACGAGTGTGGGGTGATTGCGTCGTTCTTTCAATTCGCATCATTATCGCAGACACACCTTCTCATCCTCGCGGCTTGTTCGCCCGAGCTTTGGTTCGGTGCCTTGCCCTCAATGAAAGAGGGCGCAGGGAAGACCGGGAGCCGGTTGGCTCCTATGGACCGCCATGCCGAGAGCAGATTGCGTGTGCTTCGATGCATAGCGGGAAACAGGGCAACCGGAGACATCCCGGCCTTCCCTGCGCAGTGGTTGGAACGGCTTATGTCGCGCTCTCCCCGGGGAGCGATGCACTATTGCCCCCGTCGCCTTGCGGATGGCTGATGCTGCGGACCCGGTCGGGCCGCTCACATCACCGCAAGACTTGGCGCACAGACCCCGGGCGCCAGGACCACACGATTTCGCCGTACGCAGGCTGCACCGGTCGAGTGCACGAGGTCTTCGCTCACGGTTGCCCGCCCTGCGAGGCCTTTCGCGCCAGTATGGTCCACGTCCACCGCCGCCCGACCCGCGTTCGTGACGATCGCGATACGCCCCTCTTCCTTGGGCCGGGTTGCGCGACACATACGCCATTTCCGAAGTTCGGTAAAGCGGAATATTTTGGATGGCGGGCGTTGACCCACGGCTCGCGTGTTTTGCCCGACAGGCAACGCAAGGTCTTGTAGCCCGGATGGAGCGCAGCGCAATCCGGGATTCCATCCGTGCGGACACAGCTGTCCCGGATTTCGCTTCGCTCCATCCGGGCTACGAACTGCCGGAGCGATAGGCGGACGGTGCCTCAACATCGTCATTACTCGCAATGACGGCGTTTGCTGCGACACTCAGTGCCTGACCACCAGCACCGAGCATTTGGCGTAGCGCACGACGTGTCCGGCGTTGGAGCCGAGGAAATAGGTGCGCATCGCCGGCCGGTGCGAGGTCATCACGATCAGGTCGGCTTTCATGTGCACCGCTTCCTCCAGGATCTCGTGATAGATGCCGCCCTGGCGCACCACGCTGGAGATGCGGGAGGGCTCGATGCCGGACTCGCGCGCGACGATGGCGAGGGCCTCCTCCGAGGTCTGGCGCTGCTGCTCGTCGAAATCGGCCGGCACGTATTCGGCCAGCATCACCGGCGTCATCGGCAGCACGTTGAGCAGGCGTACCGTGCCGCTCCAGGTTTGAGACAACGTCGCCGCGGTTGCGATCGCCGGCTTGGCCAGATCGGTATCGGCGAGGTCGATGGGCACGAGGATGGATTTGAACATCTGCGCCTCCAGTCTTCCAGTCAACACCTCCTGGTGAACTGAATCAACCGGTCGAGACCGCGCCCGCGCGTCTCATCCCGATCGAAGCAGCTTGGGGCTGACGAACAGCACCAGTTTGCCGCGGCGGTAGGCCACGTCACCCCAATCCTTGACGTCAAAGTCGAAGATCGCAAGCCCCGCTGTGGGCAGGTTGTGGCCGAGCGCCCTGGCCCCGGCCGGATCGCCGCCGCCGATCAGCTTGAGCGCGATCTCGTGCATGCCGGGATTGTGGCCGATCAGCAGCAATCGCTTCGGGTTGGCCGGCGCGGTTGCAGTGCGAATGGCTTCCAGGATCTGCCCGGGATCGGCGCCATAGAGTTCCGGCAGGACCTCGACCTGCGGCGCCGCGACGTGGTCCTTCATTGCCTTCCAGGCGATGTCCCAGGTCTGCCGGGCCCGGACGGCATGCGACACCAGCACGGTATCGGGGAAGGGCGGATGGGCGGCGATCCAGTCGCCCATCCGCGCAGCATCCTTGTGGCCGCGGCCGTCGAGGCGGCGATCCTGGTCACGGCCGCTCGGCGCGTCGGTCTCGGTCTTGGCGTGACGCAGCAGCATCAAACGGCGCATGGCATTCTCGAATCGTTACGCATCCAGGATAATCTACAGGCGCGGATTGAGGACAAGGTGACAAGCGCCCGATCGGTCCTTTAAGAAAACGACATGAGTGAGACCTTCACAAGCGTGCCCCAGGACGAAGCCGGCTTTCGCGAGCGGGAGCGGCTGTCGTTCGATCTCGATGCCGACATCTGCGTGATCGGGGCGGGGCTTGCCGGCCTTTCCATCGCGCTAGAGGCGGCCCGGCTCGGGGCCAGCGTCGCGGTTCTCGAGGGCCGCCATGTCGGCTGGAATGCCTCCGGCAATCAGCTCGGCACCGTGATGCCAGGCTTTGCGCTGCCGCTCACCGACCTGATCGAGCGCATCGGCTTCGAGGACGCGCGCGAATTGTGGACGCTGTCGAAGGCGGGCGCCGAGTTCGTCCGCGCCAACGCCACGGAAGAGAACATGCCGGGGATCGGCCTCAGCGAGGGCGTGCTGGAAGTCTCCAATGTCGATGCGGGCGACCGGCTGATCAGCCGGCTGCAAATGCTGAATGAGGATTTCGACACCGAAGTCAAGGGCTGGCAGGTCGATCGCGTCCGCGCGGTGCTCAAGACCGACCGCTACTTCCACGGCATCCATTATCCTCGCGCGTTCCAGGTCGACGGCCGCAAATATGTGCATGGGCTTGCGGCACTGGCGCGGCGGGCGGGCGCCCGCATTTTCGAGGATACGCCGGTCGTCAGCATCGATCATTCCGGCATCCGCAAGCGCATCGTCACGCCCTCGGCGCGGCTGCGCGCGACGCATATCGTGCTCGCCGGCAACATCCATCTCGGCGCGCCCTTGCGGCGCCTGTCGGAGACGCTGCTCCCGGTCTGGCGCTATGCCGGAATCACCGCGCCGCTCGGCGAGCGTGTGCATGAGATCGTCGCCTTCAAGGGATCGGTGCTGGATTCCGACGGCATCGACCATTTCCGTATCGTCGACGGCGACCGGCTGATGTGGGAGAGCCCGGAAACCACCTGGGCGGCGCGTCCGCAGCGCTTCGCCGGCGCCATCAAGCGGCGGATCCGCACGATCTTTCCGCAGCTCGGCGATGTCGAGATCACCGATACATTCGGCGGCGCCACCGGCCAGACCGTGCATGGCATGCCGCAGATCGGCGAGCTGCGCAAAGGCCTGTGGGTGGCGAGCGGGTTCGGCCGCCAGGGCATGAACATTTCGGCCATGGCCGGACAGATGATTGCGCGCAGCATCCTCCGGGGCGACGACCGCTGGCGCCTGTTTTCGCCGTTCGAGCTGGTCTGGGCGGGAGGCACGACCGGACGGGTCGCGGGCCAGCTGGTCGGGATCTGGGGAAGGGCGAGCTCCGCCGCCGCCGGCTCGCTCGCCCGCTACCGCGAGCGGGCACGGGTCAAGGACAGGGAACGCGAGGCCCGCCTTGCCGAAGC
>NZ_PSRT01000096.1 GCF_004212635.1 Bradyrhizobium genosp. SA-3
AGCCGAGAGGCCTCATGCGGCCAAGGGCAAGGCCGCCAAATCGCTGGGACGGCGGACGGCGCATGCCGCGCATGGCACACCGAAGCGCGCTGCGCAGGCCAACACCACGGCGCCCAAGACCGCCGCGCCGCGTCCGATCGGGACCGCCAGCCTGAAGAAGCGCGCTTAAACCCCTACTGCCGCATGATCGCGGCGACGCAGAGCAGCACGATCAACGCCAGGAAGAACAGGTCCATATAGGACTTGAGCTCGCCGTCGCGCCGCAGCCGCGCAACGTCGGCGACCACCTGCTTGCGCGCCGAGGTTCCGCCCGAACCATCATTGATCGGGGCCTGGAGGCGCCGCGTCTCGGCCTCCAGCTTTTCGATCTTCTGGAAGAAATAGAACGCGCGCAGCGTCGAGGCTGCGCGCATGGCGGCATAGACCAGCACCAGGATCGCCAGGATCGCCCGGTTCGGATACTTCTCCATGAAATTCAGGCTGAAATAGACCACCGCCATGAACGCGAAATTGGTGATGAAGCGGTAGACGAAGCTGAGAAAAACCATGCTGGCTCGAGCCTTGAGGGATGCGCAACCGGATCGTTGCGCATACGGGATCAGGGGGCCAGACCGGAGCAGCCGGCCTGGATGCCGTGCAGGCCCGTCTACGCCAAGTTTGTTTCAACAAAGATACTATCGCCCCGCAACTCGCCGCCTTTTAGCCACACGCGGCCATATTGCAAGCCGAAGCACGGCCTCGGCCCATTCCCGCGCCGGGTGCCCGCAACGGCTCAATGGCGATTTGGCGAAAGTCGCGATAGACTATCGACCGCCGCCACATGTGGGGTCTGCCGATGCCGAAGAAGGGAATCACGGGCCACGACGACTGGGTTCTGACCGAAGCGCTTGCGACCGCGCTGGTCGCGCTGGAGCAGCTCGAGCCAAAGCACCGGCCGAACGCGCATATGGACGACATCCGCAAGCTGCTCGCGAACGGCAAGGAGCCGGCGGCGGTGAGCCTGCACCTGGCCCAGGCCAAATGCCGCCTGTTTCCCGACCTCGATCCGCTGGAGATCTACCGGGAATACGGCATCGGCGAGGAATACGGCTAAAGCGGCCGGTCGACGACCGAGCTAAGGGCCGCCGGCCACTGATCCCGCGATCACCATGACCAGCGCGCCAAGGTCGACCTTGCCGTTGACGGTCAGCTCCTCCGAGCGGTTCACCTCGTCCGCACCCTGGACCTTGAGTGCTTGCGGCCGGTCGGCGGCTTGTCTTTGCAGCTCGCCGATGATGGCTTCCTTGAGTTTCTCTTCCAGCATGGGCTTTGTCCTTCAGGCCGCCATCGCGCGGCAGGATTGGGCGCACGAGCGGCACATCGCGACGCATTCGTCCATGCCGCCGATCCGCTCGCAATCCTCGGCGCATTCGGCGCAGATTTCCGCGCATTCGCCGCAGGTGTGCTTGTGATGCGGCGTGTTGATCAGCATGAAATGCGCGGCCGTCCGGCATATTTCGGCGCAGGCCATCATCAGGCGGAAGTGCTTCGGCTCGACGTGCTTGCCGCCGGTCTCGAGGCAGTGGTTCATCGCGGTGCCGAGACAGATCTGGTAGCAGCTCATGCAGAGCCCGATGCAGCGGGTCATGTCTTCGGACTGAGCCATCCGTTCTCTCCAATCGCGCGCCCTACTCCGCTCGACCAAAGCGGGGCCACGCGCTTCGTTCCAGGTTCCGGTCGCCGCGCTGGTCATTTGGGGTTTGGGTCCGCAAGATCGGCACCGGGCTCCTCGAGCCGCCCGCCCCGCGCCAACCGGACCGCGTTGCCGAGCGCGCGCGCTGCATTCTGCACCTGCTGCTGGAATTCGCCGTCTTCGTCGAGCTCGCGGTGCGAGGTGGCGTATGGCTCCATGTAGCCGACATAGCCGTCAAGCTCGGCGAAGCGGCCGGCCGAGATCAGCTGCATGTCGGTCAGCCAGTCGGACAAGGCGCGGCGCACGCCCTCGGCGCCGACCGCATCGCCGTGAACGACGATGCCGAAATGACGGCCGGCGAGATGACGCGGATAAGACCAGCCCTTCAGCTCCATGGCCTTGGCTTCGGCGGCCTTCTTGCCGTGGGTCGAGGTCGGATCGGGATTGCCGCCGTCGGCGCAGACCATGCGGTCCATCATCGCCTTGAGTCCGGCTGGCACGTGGTACCAGTTCACCGGCGCCACGATCAGGATGCCGTGCGCGGCGACCCACAGCGGGTAGATCTCGTTCATCCAATCGCCGGTCTGCCCCAGCGAATAATTTGGATAGCAGCTGCACGGCCAGTGGCAGAGCGGCATCGCGGTCGCAACGCAGGATTTGCAGGGATGGATAGTCTTGCCGAATTCCGAGGCGAGCCGCGACAGATCGAGGATGTCGACGGCAAATCCCATCGCGGTGAAGACCGGCTCGGCCAGCTTGACCAGGCGCCAGGTCTTGGACATCTCGCCGGGACAGGTGTGCTCGCTGCGGGCCGAGCCGTTGATGATCAGGATGCGTGGCGTCTGGTCCGCATCGTCATGCCGTCGCTGCGCCGCAAGCACGGCGGCGCGCGCATCGAGCCAGTCGACGGCGATATCGTAATCGGGATCGGCGAAGCCCGCGCCCGCCTTGCGCGTCAGCGGCGCCTTGCGCGAATGGCTGTAGGCGTCCCAGGCGGCAGCGACGATGGCATCAAGCTCGCGTTGCAGCGGGGCAAAGGCGGGATCGACGAACTGGCTCCTGTAACGCCGCTCGAACTCCTCGCGCGACAGCCTGACGGGCGGCATCCCCTTGCGAATGTCGGCGTCCGTCATGCTGGCTCCTGGCAAAGTCGGTAGCGTTCGACCAACCCGGGGCGCAGCGCGCGGTTCCCACAGCTCTACTGGCGTACCACCTCCTGGGGCAGATCGAAGCGCGCGATGCGCTGGTCGAGCCGCCACAGCTCGATGCGATGGACCAGTACGAGCGCGGCGGCTTCGCGCTTGGCCTGCTCGTCATTGTCGCAGACGAGATTGATGCATCCGAACACACGCCCGTCCGGACCGATCTGGAACGCGCGGAAGCGGCGTTGACGATAGGCACCGCCGGGTCACAACCGGACGCAACGGGGACGATGGACGTGGTGGTCGTTTTTCGGGTTTCTGCCCAAGACATCAGCCCAAGACATCAGAACAAGACATCAGCGCATCGGTACGCGCCGACATCCAACCCGTTCCCGGCGCGTGCAGCCGGACGTGCTGCACGCTCCAACCGCGGCTGCATTAGTCCGGCGGCTGCAAGCCCGGCGACCTCAGCCACTCACTCATCTGAGACCCTGTTTCAGCCTGACGCGCCTTGCGCAACATCCCGTCGCGCGCCGCGCCGGGCGGAAGCGATTTGGCTTCTTCGCGCAGCCGCTCCGCTTCGGCAGCCAACCGGATTTCCAGAGGATCCGTATGCTTGAATCGACGCCGCATCGACATCAGGCGTCTCCCTGTTTCTGGGCGGAGCGCGTCGTTGCGTTCTCGTCACTGCTCAGTTTCGCAGTCTTCACTGCGGCGGGAGATCAACGTTCCGGAGGTGGAACGGTTGCCTGTTCCGTGCAAAAGTTCGCGATCAGCGCTCCTCGTTGTCCCGGCGTGCCTTGATTTCCGAGCGCAGCATGGCGCTGTCCATGATGGCGAGACGCAAAGCCAACTTGGATTAAGAGCTCACAACCTCATACACCCCCGTACAGCACCAATTGAACGCGAGCGGTCGTATTGATTAGACGGCCCGAGACGCTTCCTACTAACCTATGTTAATCTTGTAGCCGAGATGTCCTATGTCGGATTTGTTGCTCCCGCCTAGCATCATCGGTTGTTTCAGCCCCTCGATACAGTTGCAGATAACTCGGCGAGTACAGCGCTGTGTCCTTGAGCGCGTCGAGGTCGGGAATCGTCAGGGTCCGCTCGCGCAGCACGATCAGGCCGGACGCGCGCAGCTCCTGCACGGTGCGATTGAGATGAACCACGGACAGGCCGGTGGCATCGGCGAGATCCATCTGCGTCACCGGCATGACGCAGGAATTACCCTCGATCATGCCGACAGGACGAAGCCGCTCGAAGATCTCGCAGAACAGATGCGCGACGCGCTCCAGCGCGACGCGGCGGCCGAGATTGATGGCCCATTCGCGCTGGATCGCGTTGTTGACGAGACTCTCGGACCAGAATGCTTCCGCAAGCGATCTGTCGCTCGCGATCAGGCTCTCGAAACGTGCGCGCTTGATTTCAGCGTAGACCACCGGCGTCAGCGTCGCGATGGAATGGTCCATGACCGCGAGCAGATATGCATGCGCGTCGCAGCTCTCGCCCGGGAAGATGAAATTGACGATCTGGCGCCTTCCGTCCTCGAGCGTCTTGTAGCGGCAGAGCCAGCCCGACAGCACGACGCGGACGCTGTCGACGGGATCCCCTTCCGAGATCAGGTCCTCGCCGGAGCCGGCGCGTTGCAACCCTTCGAGCATCGCAAAGTCAAGCGCAGCGCGCGCCTCTGCCGACAACGGCCTCAACGCGTTCAGCCGGCGAATGGCCGGCTCCACCAGGCTGCGATCGGCGATCGACAAGGACATCAGTCAGCCAATGACGGCGTGTGGAAAGTGCGTTTGCTCAAGGGAATGATGATCGTGCATTGCAGCCCCCCAGGATTGAAGGCCATCGTGGTCTGGCCCTTGAACTCGAAGGCCAGCGTACGCTCGAGAAGCTCGGTGCCAAAACCTTTTCGCGGCGGCGGCGCCACTTGCGGCCCACCCCGCTCCCGCCAATCGAACACCAGATCCGCCGCCTCCGTGCTCTCGTCGAGGCGCCAGGTGACTTCGATGCGTCCGCTCGGCTGGCTCAGGGCGCCGTATTTGAGCGCATTCGTCGCGAGCTCATGGATCGCGAGCGCGAAGGTCTCCGCGGCTTTGGGCTGAAAGCGCACCTTCGGGCCAGAGACCCTCATCTGCTCGCCTTCGCGGGCGTTGTAGACCAGCAACTCCTCGACCACGAGATATTCGAGGTCGACACCGCCTTCGGGATCGCGGGTCACCAGCGCCAGGGTGCGGGCGAAGGCGTTCAGCCGGCCGTCGAGATGGGAGGCATATTCCTCGACGGTGGTGCTCGATTCCGCCGAGCGGCGGGCGATCGATCGCACCACACTGAGCGTGTTGCGGACGCGATGCTGGAGCTCGGCCAACAACAGGCGCTGCCGCTCCTCGGCCCGGGTGATCGCGGTGACGTCGATGAAGGTGATGACGACGCCGGCGATGAAATCGTCGATGCTGCGATAGGGCAGCATGCGCACGATGTAGCGCGTGCCGCTATCAGGCGCACTCAGCTCGCGCTCGGCGCTGGCGAGCGTGCTCAGCACGCGACTGATGTCGTCATAGAGCTCCGCGATCGGGATACGCGCCTTGATGTGGGCAATGGGCCGGCCCGTATCGGTCTCGACCAGATGCAGAACCTGCGTAATCGCTGGCGTGAAGTTCATCACGCGCAGATCGTTGTCGAGGAATACGGTCGCGATCTGCGTGCTCTCGATGAAATTCTTGAGGTCGCTGGTGGCGCGGGTGAGTTCCTGGACACGATGCGCCAGCTCTCCGTTGACGATGGTCAACTCCTCGTTGACCGACTGCAGTTCCTCCTTGAGCGACTGGTACTCCTGGTTGGAGAATTTGAGCTCCTCATTGGTCACATCGTCGCCCCCCTGCTTCTCGTCCAACCGTCGCAGGTGGCGGGCATAAACCTGGATGTGCTCCGGAATGTCCTGCGGCGGCAACATGTAATCCGCGATCGCCGCCAGCGAGCTGGCCTCCTGGAGATGATCCGACTCCTCGCTCGTGACCTCTTCTACGATGGCGAGACCGCCATGAGCCTTCAGCGTCGCCGTGCCGAGCGTGCCATCGCCGCCGGTGCCGGACAGGATCACGCCGATCGCTTGCTCGCGTTCTTCCGCCAGCGACACCAGAAAGCTGTCGATCGTGAGCCGCTCGCCGGGGGCCTGTTCGGCCTTGCGGATTGCGAAACGACCGCCCTCGATCGTGGTGATCATCGCCGGCGGACAAAGATAGATCGTACCGCCCTCGATCGTTTCGCCGTCGCTGACGCCGGAGACCTTGTGAGCATTCGAGTTTTGCAGGATCTCGCGCAACCGCGGCTCGTCCACCCCCTCATGATGCCGAAGCGCCAGCACGACGGCCTGGTCGGCCCCAACGGTGAGCTTGGCGAAAAAGCGCTCGATACTGTCCAGAGCGGTCGGCGAGGCGCCCACCCCGATGATCAGCGGGGACCTGATCTGACGCGCTCTTCCGACCGGCTGGTCGCCCTCTTCGTGCATGGTTTCGCTAGCTTTCATTGACCGGCCGGGCGAACCGCGTCCCGCCGAGCACATAGCAGAAATAGATGCTATCCCAACAGATGGCAGCTAGAAATGGTCCGAGCCATGGCGCCCGTCCCGGGCTTCAGGGCGGATACCGACCTTACCGCCGGTCTGGTCGCGGGAAAGCAGAGGCTGCGCCGCCGTGGATATGCCGCGCCGCAACCGCCGGCGGCCAGATAAATCCGGCCGGGCTCGATCTTCATACCGTTCTCCGTACGGCGGATCGGCAGGCCCGCGACGCTGCGCCGGGATGTGCAGGACGATGATGACGGCTGCCGGCAGATGGGGAAATGGTCCAGAATCTGCTTCAGAGCCAGGCTCGTTCCCGCCGAGCCCCCCGATGACGATGTAGCCATGGAACTCGGGCTTGATTGCGCCGTTTTCAAACAAGGCGGGTCCCGATTTCATGTTCTTACGGGGCTGGAAGCGGAGACTGGATCACCATGGCGATATCGGCGTCGGGTCAGCGTACGCTTCTCACCGGGCGTCGCATTTTCATTGTCGAGGACGAGTATTTTCTCGCCGATGACATCGGCAACGCGTTCCGCGCGCTCGGGGCGGAGATTGCGGGTCCTGCCGGGCATTTCGAGGATGCACTCAAAATCCTGCACGACGGCAGCATGTTGGATGCCGCGGTGCTGGACGTGAACATCCGCAGCGAGATGATCTTTCCGATCGCACGCGAATTGAAGGCGCGCAACGTGCCTTTCGTGTTCACCACTGGCTACGACAAGATCACAGTCGGACCAGAATTCGAAGACGTGCCGCTTCTGGAAAAGCCGATCGATCTGGCCGCGATGGCGCGGAAGCTGGCCGCTCTCATCGCCGATCCGCACGGTTGACGACGGTCAGGCGATCAGAACAAATGCGCGAAAGCGAGCCAGGCGGTCACCGCCAGGCACAGGATAACCGCGGCGTAAGGTAGCGCGACGCGTAAGATCACCAACCTCCCCGCGTCAGCTCACCATCATCCAGACGATCGCCGCCATCATCACGAGAAAACCCGTGATCGCGGTCGCGACAAAGGCCTGTTCGATGCGATCCATCGCCATCGCAGCCCCCTTTCCAGCCGGCACAGTCTGGCCGCTCCGGATGACCCGTGCATTAGGCTATGTGAATCGGCCGCCGCACTTCGTCGGAATGCCTGGCGAATCTACTCCCGCCAGAACTCCGCCAGCTCCTCCGCGGTCACGAGGTCGACCTGACCGTGAAAGCGGGTGCGGTACATCGTCATGAGCGCGTCGTGCCCGACATCGGACGAACTGCACAGCGCGTCCTCGACGATGACGACCCTGAAGCCGAGATCGACGGCGCTCAGGACCGTCGATAGCACGCAGACATCCGTCTCGGCCCCGGTGACCACGACCGTGCCGACGTTCTTTTCGATCAGCATGCTCGCAAGACCCGGATTACTGAACGCGGAATAGGCCGGCTTGTCGATCACCGCGGCCGGCGGAACGAACCCTGCCAAGGCCGGCACCAGTTCGAGACCGGATGGCGGAAGATGTCTTCGGGTCGCCTCGCGCCAGCGCTGGAAATAGCTCTGCCACTGGCCCGGACGGTCTTCCGGATCATGCGGCGTGATGAAGCGCGTGAAGATCGTTCTGGCCGGATGGCGCGAAGCAATCGAGGCGATCGTCGGCAGGACGCGCTCCATCCAGGGTGTCGCCCAGAGCCCGCCGGGGGCGAAAATGTTCTGCATGTCGATGCAGAGGTGAACGCCATCCCTGATCTCGGCAATCTCCGACGCACTGTCCCTCATCGTCCTCCACCGTCAGGCGCTCGGCGACACGCCGCCAGTCGGGCATTTCCGCGGCGAGTTCAGCGACGGCAATGCGAACGCAAGGCTTTGGTTCCGCGACTATGCCGCCGTCGACTTTTGTAGGTGATATCGCCGAATAGGCGACGCCTGGCATCGTCACGAAAGACGACACGGCATTTTTCCCGTGATTGCTTGCTTCAGCTTCTCGCCAACGCCCTTCTCATCGGCGAAGGCCCGTTTGGCGAGAACGGCGGGCGCTGCAACGGCCGCCAACGTCCCTCCGAGCAGAAGCAGACGGCGCTTGGTTGGCATGACTGATCCCATGATGCACACTCCCGTGTACAGGGCCGCACGGTGCCGCATTGATCAGCGCCAAGCCTTCTCGTTCTTCTGTTCGTAATCCTTGAAAGCCTTCTCGAGGCCGCCACGCGCCTCCTCGAATTCACAGGCGAGGACATGAAGGATTAGGACTGGCTGGTCCGACCGATATCAATTATCGAAAGCCGATAAGTGTGCAGCCGGAATCGGATCAAACGTCTGTGACCAATCTGAATTCATCAACCGATACCTCTACCGGAGTCCGGTCCAGCGCCGGCTCGCCGCTGGAGGTCCTGCGGATCTTCCTGAAGCTTGGACTGACCTGCTTCGGCGGTCCGATCGCGCACATCGGGTACTTCCGCGACGAGTTCGTCGTGCGACGGAAGTGGATCGACGAGCACGCCTACGCCGATCTGGTCGGGCTGTGCCAATTCCTGCCGGGCCCGGCCAGCAGCCAAGTCGGCTTCTCGATCGGCCTGATGCGGGCCGGATATCTCGGGGCGCTCGCCGCCTGGACCGGCTTCACGCTGCCTTCCGCCGCGGCGCTCATCCTGTTCGCCTACGGCGCCGGCGTGTTGAGCGGACCGCTTGGCGGCGGCCTGCTGCACGGATTGAAGTTGACGGCCGTCGCCATCGTGGCGCAGGCGGTCTGGGGCATGGCGCGCAACCTCTGTCCCGACCGCGAGCGCGCGTCGATCGCGGTGGTGGCGGCGCTCATCATCCTCTTCAGCACGTCGTCGATCGCGCAGATCGGAGCGATCGTCCTCGGCGGGTTGATCGGACTGTGGCTGTGCCGCAGCGAGGCGCCGGCCCCGTCCGGGCATGTCGAGATTCCAGTGTCGCGGACCGTGGGCCTGATTACGCTCGGGATGTTCATCGTTCTGCTGGTGGGGCTTCCCGCGCTGCGCGGCCTGACGGGATCCTCGGGCATCGCCCTGTTCGATGCCTTCTATCGTTCGGGCGCGCTCGTCTTCGGCGGCGGCCATGTCGTGCTCCCGCTGCTGCGCGAAGCATTCGTCGCACCGGGCTGGTTGAGCGACGACGCATTCCTCGCCGGCTATGGTGCCGCCCAGGCCGTCCCCGGCCCGCTCTTCACCTTCGCGGGCTATCTGGGCACGGTGGTTTCTGCCGAGCCGCATGGGCTCGCGGGCGCGGCGCTCGGCCTCGTCGGCATCTTCCTGCCCGGGATGCTGGTGCTGCTCGGAGCCTTGCCGTTCTGGGATTCGTTCCGCAAGCGCGCCGGCGCCCAGGCGATGATGCGGGGTGTCAACGCCGCGGTCGTCGGCGTGTTGGGGGCGGCACTCTACGATCCGGTATGGACAGCGACCGTGCATTCGCCACGGGACTTCGGCATCGCGCTCGTTGGCTTCGTCCTGCTGGTCGCCTGGCGCGCTCCTCCGCTCATCGTCGTCGCGTTCAGCGCCGCAGGGGGTACAGCGATGGCGCTTGTCTGATTGCTGCCCCCGTCAAGCCCGTATCGAGCCAGGCCACGCGATGATTTGCCCTGACATCACGAGGCCGTTGCGCCCGCTCTCCTTGGCGGCATAGAGCGCCTTATCCGCAGCCGCTATCAATGACGCGCAATCCGCCTTGTCGGTCAGCGCCACGTGTGTCGCGCCGCCAATGCTCACAGTGACCTGCTTGGACGGCGGGTTGAGCGCGTGCAGGATGCCGAGTTCCTGGATCGCTTGCCGAATTTGCTCGCCGACCTGCTTGCACCCTCCTGCATCAGTATTCGGTAACAGCAAGGCGAATTCCTCACCACCGTACCGGGCCGCCACGTCTGCCGGGCGTCTGGCCTGCTCCGCCAGGACCCCGGCGATTGAGCGAAGACACGCGTCGCCGGCCTGATGCCCGTACTGATCGTTGAAGCTCTTGAAATGATCGACGTCGATCAGCAAGAGCGATAAAGGCGCTCCCTCGCGCCTGGCGCGATCCCATTCCGCCGCCAGCCGCTCGTCGAAGTGCCTGCGGTTTGCCAATGACGTCAGGCCATCCGAAATCGCGAGAGCCGACAGCTTATCCTCAAGATCCTTATGTTCGGTCATGTCGCGCGAGATCGCCACCACGCCGTTGATGTCCCCACTCTGCGGATTCCTGGTGGCGCGCAGCGCAGTTTCGATCCAGACCTCGATTTTTTCGCGATGACGGGTGCGATATGCAATTCTCGCCTCTTCGGCTTCGCCGTCCATCAACGCGGAGATCGTTTGCTCGACCCGTGCCAGGTCCGCAGGATTTATCCCGGCGAGGGCTGACGTATTCACTAACTCGTTCGGAGCCCAGCCAAGAACCTGAGCGCTGGACGGCGACGCATAGAGGATCTGCCTATCGATCGCGATGCGCATCACCATATCTCCCGACTGCTCTGCGAGGAGGCGAAAATCCGCCTCCTTGGCGACCAGAGCTGCGGCCATCTTTTGCCGCTGGTGCAGCTGATGCACCAGCAAGAGCCCCGCAACCGCCAGCCCTCCTGCCAGTCCCAGGACCGCAGCCATGCGCCCCAGAGCGGCTCTGCGCCAGGGCGCCAAGACGTCGTCTTCGGATTCCGTGGCAACCACGAGAACGGGGTAGCGACTGCTCCGTTGATAAAAGCTCAGACGCCGAACCCCGTCGAGAGGCGACGTGAAGTAGTAGGCGCCCGCAGCCGGCCGCTCGCGGAGGTTCCTAATAAGCGGGGTGCTGGACAGATCGCGGCCCGTGTATCCGTTGTCCGGGCTACGTGCGAGGATAACGCCGTCTGCGGTCGCCAGCGCAACTGAACCATTCTGGCCAATGTCGAACCCGCCATAAAACTGCAGAAAGTAGTCAACGTTGATCGTCGTAAGGGCGACGCCGGCAAAACTGCCGTCAGGATGATTGAAGCGCCTTGACGCGGTGATGATCCACTGCCCGCCGGACCGACTCCTCACCGGATGTCCAATGAAGGTTCCCCGGTCGGCCACGGCACGATGATGCTGGAAATACTCCCGGTCGCTGTTGTTGAGGCTGGCGAAGTCCACGGGCTCGCTGGTAGCGAGCCAGCGTCCGGTCTCGTCATAGATGAACACTGCCCGGATTCGATTCGCGGCCTTGCGCCGGGAAAGAAAGGTCTGAATCTTGGCAATTGCGGCAGGGCCAGTTCCCTCCAGTTCGAGCTGGCCAACCAGCACATTGAGAACAGTGTCGGCGAGCTCGAAGGTGTCATCCGCGTGCTGCGTCAGCGATCGGGCCAGATTGGCCATGTCGGTCTCGGAGCTCTTCAACGTCGCCTGTCGCGCAGACCACTCCCGCCAGCCGCTGACTGCGACAATCGCCACGCAGGCAACCGCCACAAATACGGATGCCCAGAACGTCAGACGCCCTTGGCGAAAATCGCTGCGATGATCGGACAAGAGATGTTCCCTCTACCCCTGAAACCCCAGGACGATTCGGGCTATGACAGGCTTGCCCATTTTTGGTTGGAGCCGGCTTATGTCGATCGACAGCTCGCGGACCGGTCGACGAGCACAGGGATCGACATCATCAGCTCAGCCGATGGCCTGGAGCACCGAGCCGGCGACCCGCTAAAGCCAGGTTCTGGTGAAACTTGTCGGATGCAGGCTTCGAGCTCCGGCGAGATGTGCCAAATCGCCGATCCGCGGTTGAGGCCGGACGATCAGGCTCTCGGCCGGCAGACGCTCAGCCGACGAAGCCGCTGCGGATTTCGCCACACTTGTCTCAACCTGAGGCAACGGCGCGGCCATTGACCAGATGCTCTTGAGCATCGTCCTGTTCACCGACCATGCGATAACACTGTTCTCCTTCAGGCGGGCGACGGTAAAGAGCTTGCGGATCAACAGGTCTCGTTCGAGCGACTGCGGCAATTTGAACTGCACCCCCACGAGCTGACCTCTTTGCTGCGCGATCATCGCGTCGACCCAGCCCACCTGCATGATGTGTACGCGCAGCGGTTCTCCACCGCGAGGACAGTCGATGCCGGAATCGAGCAGGACGCCAGCGCCGGAAAGGGAGATGTTGCTCATGCGCCCGGAAAGCAGCTCACCGGTCTCAGTATGGATCAAGACTGATTCGTCGACATCGAAGCGTTCCTCGGAACGCCCCATCCGCGCCTGTAGCGAGGTCATGCAGACGAAGAACAGCACGACGATGTTCACGACCGACCAGAAGGCGACCATCGGCAAAGCGGCCGGATGATCGATGATCCGCCATTCCGGGATGGTGTTCAGAACGAGGCCGACAACCGTCAACGCCATCAGGGCCGCCGACGGCCAGAATATCTCCGCGGCATAGCTTGCGCACCGCGCGGCGGCTCCCTTGGGCGTCACCCTGAACGCATGTCCCTTCGGCCTGACGAGAGTCCCGAGCACCGTCGGTAGAATCTTGAAGCTCTGGATGGTCGCCGACACCTGAGCAGCGAGTGGAAAATGCGCGTGCGGTGCGAACCAGGAAATACCGCCGTTGAGCGCCAGGATCGCGGGGAACAAGTAATAGAAGACCGACTCAGGGGTGACGTCGACGACAGGCGGGAGGCCAGTCCACATGAACACGATCGGAACCACCACGACCATGAGCGCCCGCAAGCCCAATGAGAGCCAATGCGTCGGAAAGAAGAGGAGCCGATGCATCAAGCTCAGTCCGGGGCCGAGCGGGCCGGCGGCAAGATACAGGGTCTGGATCGCGCCACGCGCCCAGCGTTGCCGTTGCACAAAAAAGGCGCCAAGGCTTTCCGGTGCCAATCCAATTGCCAGCGGCTCGCAAAGATAACGGGTGACGTATCCTTTGCGCAGCAGGACCAGCGTCAGCAGGATGTCTTCCGTAATGGACTGGGTCGGCAAGGAATCGCCTACCGCGCGCAGTGCTGCACGACGCGTGACGGAGTTGGATCCACAACAAAACGCACCATCCCAGCCGTCGCGCGCGGGCATGATGGAATCGAAGAAGAACCGTTGTTCGTCCGGCAGTCCCCTGTGCAGGCCGAGATTCGCCTGCATCGGGTCCTCATTGTAGAAGGCGTGCGGGATCTGAACGATTCCGATCTTTGGATCGGCGAAGAAGCCCATTGTGCGCATCAGGAAATTGCGCTGCGGCACGAAGTCCGCGTCAAAGATCGCGAAGAACTCGCCATGCGTCATCGTCAGCGCATGATTGATATTGCCGGCTTTCGCATTCACATTGTCGGAACGAGTGAGATACCCGGCACCCTTGCGCTCGCAGAGTTCCTTGAGCCAGGGCCTGCGACCATCATCGAGGACCCAGACCTGGAAGTTTGGATAGTCCAGACATAGTGCGCCCGTGATCGTCTTTTCCAGCACCTCGAACGGCTCGTCATAGGTTGGAATGAAGACGTCGACCGAGGCCAGCTCATCATCCGGCAGACCGCGAAGCCGACGTTCATGCTGATCTGCCTCGCTGCGGCGATCGGTCCTGCGAAGGAAAGTCAGATAGAGAATGAACTGATCCGTGAAGGTCAGGAGCTCAACGAAGAGACAGAACCAGATCCAGCCGACCTGATACCAGGCCCCGCTTGCCGGCAGCACGGTGGTGAAGATACGCCATTCGAGATAGCGGGCGACGACAAGCCAAACCGCGACGAAAATCGCGACACGCGCCCAGAGGCGCGCGACTGCAAAGGTCGGCGCCAACAGGTACATCGCCGCAAAGACGCCCAACATCGGCGCGAACAGCTGAGCGAAGGACAGAGTCATGACCTGCACGGAATTTCTCGCTCACAGGGATGACTGGTCGAGATCCAGCCGAGCGGTCAGCCATTTCAGCTTCGCGCTGACCAATCGAAGCAGGCCGTCGGAGCTGCGCTCGAAGCGCACTTCGGCCAGCCGCCCGATGTCGCAGGAGCCATTGTGATCGGCCGCCGTCTCGTTAGGCGGCAACGAGATCTCAACGGTAATATTGCCCGGATCGGGTCGCGGCACCCGAGCCGCGAGCAGTCGATCATCGGCGTACGCCGCCGAGCCGCGAACTTGCCGGATCTGGCCGGTCCTCCACTCTCGACTCCCGATCAGGCGGACAGTCGCCGCATCTCCTGGCTTGATCTTCTCGAAATCGCGCTCGGGCAGTTCAACAACGATGAATCGGCGTTCGCAATCTGCAAAGTCGAAGACCGATTGCCCTTCCGTGACCATCGAGCCCGGGCTGGCCGCGACCGACCACACCACATGGGCTGCAGGCAACGACAGGTCGTAGTGTTGAAGGCGATCAAGTCGAGCGCGCTCCTCTGTGATTTCCGCGGCCAGCTGCCCGGAACGTGAGCTGTTTTGCAACAGGTCCGTCTCGAGCTCCTGGCGACGGAGAACAAGCCGCTCGCGCTGTTGCTGAGAATAGGGCACGTCATTGGCATCGCCACGAAGATAAATGCCCTTCTCGGCCGCCGCCAACTCGGTCTTGAAGCGCTGCAGGCGTTCATCGGCCATCTGGCACCGCGTTGCGGTTGCCTCCTGGGAAGCCTGGGCTTCGGAAGAACGGATCTGTGAACTGATGCCGAGCCTGACGAGCTTCTCCATCCGGCCCGCGACATCGTTCCGCTGCCGCGCCTCGGCGAGACAGCCGCCTCTTTCAGCCTCCGTTTCTCCGATCTCGTGGCTCAGGCGTGCGACCGCCCCCAAACGATAGTCCTCGCTGCGCTCGCGGAGCTTGCGATCGAGCTCGGCGATCTCCTCGAGTTGCCGACGCGCGAGCTCTGCGCGCTTGCTGGACACGGCAAGCTGCTGATCTAGGTCCATGAGGTGCCGGCGATCCGGCGAACGCGCCTCGACCAGCGACACGACCCGGTTGCGCTGGAAATATTCACCTTTGCGTGGAAGATCGGGCGCGAGCTGACCCGCGATCGGTGCAGTCACGCGCATGAGCTCGGCGTTGACAAAGGCGGAGGGAGCGATCCTGTAGGTCACATACGGCAACAGGGCCCATCCGCTCAGAGCGATGATGCCGAGCGCCAGGGATCGTCGGACAGTTCGGCTACGAATGAAGCGTTCGACATGCAAGCGGACCACGACTGTATCTCCAACGGGCTTTGGTCGCTGCGCCTGCCTCAGCAAAGGCAGACCAATCGCCGCGGCCCGCCCAGCATTGTCATGAAGTCTGCGTGTGAGGCACTGAGCATTCCGGCAGCATTGCTGCTAGCCGAAATCAGCTTCATCGCAATCGCAGACTCGTCTTCGCAACCAAGAGAAGTGTATCCAGGTTTCACCACACCAGGTTAATTTGTGTCAAAACCGGAAGACTACGGCCCGAACAGAAATCAAGATGCGGCTTGAAGTCGGCGCGCCATTGGCGGCGAGCTCCTTCGCTTGAACGCGCGAAGCTGTCTTCTCTAATCGGTCGGACTGGTCATCGCGCCTGACCGGCGTGACGTGGGTGCGTTCGGGCGTGTCGCTGCCGCCATCGCGCCCGTCGGCGCGGGCGAGCTGATACCCGAGCGCGGTCACTGTTTCCTCGATAAGCGGCAACGGACGCTCCTCTTCCTCCAGCCGCAGCGTCATGATCTGGCTGGCGATCGAGACGTTCGCCTCGTCCACGCCTGGCACCCTGCGAACCGCGCTCTCGATTTTTGCCGCGCAGCCCGAGCAATCCATCCCGGTGATTCGGTATCGGACGGTGGAATTCGGAATCGCAGTTTCGGTCATTTCGACTATGTCCAATTTTCCGCGCGGAGCCGCTTGTCTAACGCAAGGGTTAGGGTCGGAGCTCCGTTCCTCAGTCCTTGCGGCCGAGCGACTTCTTGCGTCAGGCTATCGGCTGCTCCCCGCACTGGCCGAGTTCGTCATCCTGCCCACTGCCAAGGCACCGTCCTATGCGACTTTTCGACGATTGAGGGCGAAGCCTATAGCCAGGGCCACAATCATGAGTACCTGGGCCGCGACCGTTTGCGCGGTTGGGAACAGGCCGACCAGCGAGATACGTGGCACCGAGCGTAACGGTGCAATGCTGACGACGCCGGCCTCTTGCACGGCCGCGATGCCCTTGCCGGCCAGCACGACCGTCAGAGCCGCCATGAGCCACGAACTGTAAGTGAAGAACTTGCCGATCGGTAGCCGGCTGCTATAGCGCAGCATCGCCCACGCGATGACCGCCAGCGCCGCGCACGCGCTCAGTGCCCCCGCCAGTATCGGACCGCCGTTTCCCTGGGTCCACAGCGCCGCGTAGAAAAGGATCGTCTCGAACACCTCTCGGTAGACGACGATGAAAGCGAGCCCGAACAGTAGCCAGGCCGAACCGCCGGACAACGCCTTCGCCATCTTTTCACGGATGTAGTGTTGCCATTGGTCGGCTTGTGCCTTGCCGTGCATCCAGATGCCGACCGAGAGCAGCACGACGGCGGCGAGGACCGACCCGAACCCCTCCGTCAGTTCTCGGCTCGCACCGCTGATCCCGACCACCCAGGTCGCGGCGACCCAGGTTAGGAAGCCGGCGATGAGGGCCCCCACCCAACCCGCGTGGACGTAGGGCATAACCTCCATCCGCTCGGCCTTGCGGAGGAAGGCGATCATCGCAACGACGATCAGCAGCGTTTCCAGTCCCTCGCGCAGCAGGATCGTCGCCGCTCCGAGAAACGTTGACAGGCCGCTTGCCGCATCGGGGGAAAGCGACGCCTCGGCGTCGTCAAAAAGATCGTCGAGGACCTGCACACGATTGGCCAGTGCATCAGCACTCTCTCCGCCCTGGATGGCGGCGCGGTAGTCGCCCATCGCATCCTCGATCCGCTCCATGAGAGTACGATCGCGCGCACCCAGCGCCGGTTCGATGGGCTCGAATCCATCGAGATAGGCCGACAAAGCCAGTTCGCCGGCACGCTGGCGGTCTCCTTGACGATAGGCGGCAAGACTCTCGGTCAGGCGGCCGCGCACCAGTGACAGGGATCCGGCCTGCTGCTGCATGACCGCGTCGGGATGGCGGCGCAAATAAGCCATGAGAGCGTCGGCCTTGTCCTGTCCGACCTTGCTCATGAGCGCTGCGGGCGTCGTACCGACGAGCGTCTTCAGATCGGGAACGAGCCGGTGAAGCGAGGTATCCTGCTTCCACAGCCGTTCGCCTTCGGCCGCAGCGGAACCCGGGAAGGCGAAATGACCGACGTAGAACGCCAAAGCCCACCGATCATCGGTCGGTAGGCTGTCGAAGCTCGGCATCGCGGTCCCGTCGAGCCCCTGGGTGATCACCTGGTAGAGCGCGAACACGCTGCGCTGGCGAGCGCGATCGACGTCCGTGAACGCTATGGGCGGCGTATCAAGCTTGACGGCGTCCGGCCCATGGCCGTCGCCGGCCTCGCCATGGCAGGCAGCGCAGTTCTGACCGAACAACGTCGCGCCGCGCGCGAAGTCCGGAAGCTTGTTCGGCGCCAGCGGCACCGGGTAGGCCGCGAGCAACGCAGCCGCCAAGCCATGCGCGATACCTGCGACTTGCTCGGGATCAGCCTTGTCTGCGATAGCGCGCTGAAGGCGGGCGGCTTCCGTCGCAAGCGCTTGCCGTTCCGGCTTGGGCGGGAGCGCAGCAAGCTTTGCGGCAACGGTCGCCGCGAACTCGTTCTGCTCGGCATATTCGGAAGGACTTAAGACCGCACCGCGCGACACGGCACCGGCGTAATCCACCGCGATGTAATCCAACAGTCGCCACGTGGTTTCGACATCGCTCGTCTCGGCCCGCGCTGCGCCAAAGGATGCCAGAGCGAGCAGCATGGCGAGCACTGCGAGACGCGATCGTAAAGATAGCAGACGCACGGGATACCAAGCTGAAGGTTGTCCGACGACGGTCGTACCGCCGGGGCCGGCTCGATGCAATTTGAAGCGTTCTAATTCCGCTCTGGGTCTTGGTCGTGCAAAACGCGCTCGCCGCCAACTACGCCGGCGCGAGCTGTGGCGGCGACTAAGCGGCGCCTTTGCACCATCGACCTCGCGCTTGAGATCTCCCTCCGCGAAGGTCGACTACGTCTCTCCTGACCATCGCGGTGGGATGATCAAGGCAGTGGATCATCTCATCAAGCTTGGTCACACGCGTATCGGAATGATCGGCTCGAACGAGAACATTTCAACCGGGCGCGATCGTTTTGCCGGCTATCGGCAAGCTTTGGCTAAACACGGTATTCCGCTTGAGCCGAGGCTAGTTCTATCCGGCGCAGAGACGCGCGACGTCGGAATGGCACACGTCCTCCAACTCCTCGATTTGCCTGAACCGCCGACTGCCGTCGTATGCTTCAACGATATCGTCGCTTTCGGCGCCATGCTCGGCCTTCGCTCGCGGAATCTAACGCCAGGCGAAGACTTTTCTGTCGTGGGCTTTGATGACATTGCCGAAGCGACCCTGTGGCGTCCAGCCCTACTGTCGCGATTCCCAGGCCGAACGTTGGCAAGGCCGCAGTCCAACTGCTGTTGCGGCGCATTGGCAACAGGGACGCACCTTTCGAGTCAGTTCTTATTCCGACAGAACTCGTTGTGCGTGACACGACCTGCCCGCCGCCAAAGAGGTCGCGAAGCAAACGCAAGCACTGATCCTGACGCGGAAACCATGCTGCGGGGCGGATCGATGAGGGTCCGCGGCAGAAAGTCAGCAAGTTCGATTCCTGCCGGGCCCACCAGCGAAATCAGGGGTTGTCGAATCTCCTTTTGCCCTCCTTGCGACTGTTGCACCAGAAACGTCTCGCCGTCATCCCCATCTGCAATTCGCAACCAGAGGCGGCCTCGCCACAGCCTCTCCAAGCAGTCGTAGATTCGGCGGCCATTTCGCATGAAAAGGTTAGGCAGCATGGAAACATCCTCGCAGCAGCGTTTCCACGCTGGACGCGATCTCCAGCAAGCGCCGGTCGGCATTCCTGCGACCAATCAGCATCAGACCCACGGGAAGACTTTCGAGCGGCAACGGCAGCGAGATCGACGGACAATCGAGCAAGTTGGCGACGCGCGGATTGCGCAGCACGAGGCCATTTAGTTCATGGAATGCCGCATCCTCTGCAACGGAGGAAATCAGCGGCGCACGGATTGGTGTCGTCGGCAGAACGAACACGTCGTTGTTTCCGAAGGACTGTTCGAAAGACCGGGTCGCCGCCTGCCGGAGCCGCACCATGCGCACATAATCCGTGCCGAGGATGTTGGCTCCGGCCTCGATGCGTACGCGCGTTCGAGGATCGATCCCGTCCAACTCCGTGAGGCCAAAACTGCGCAAGGTTGCGCCGACCTCGACCGATGGGAACGTGCCGATCTTGTCGATCTGTGCGAGATCATCGAGAGCAGCCTCGATGGATCCATCCTTGGTCTGCAAGCCCCGTGATCGCAGCCGCTCCATGGCGTTCTCAAACGCAGCGAGCACCTCGGGTTCGCATCGATCGAACAAGCGCCCGCGGGCAACTACAAGGCGGAACCTGCCGGGGGATGCTGACCGCAGCCGCGACGGCGCGACTTCACCTGAAAGCGCCTGATCGGCCACGAAGCAATCCTCGACGTTGGCGGCGATCGGACCGATCGTGTCGAGACTCGATGACAGGGAGAACGCGCCGGTGGTCGGCACAAAGCCACTGGTCGGCTTGAGACCGACCGCGCCCGATAGTGCGGCGGGGATTCGGAGAGAACCGCCGGTATCGCTGCCGATGGCGATGTCGGCCATGCCGCCAATCACTGACACGACAGCGCCCGATGAAGAGCCTCCCGGAACGCGAGCGCGGTCTCGCGGATTGGCCGGCATCCCGTCGTGTGGGTTCGTACCCAGCGCCGAGAAGGCGAACTCGGTCATCTGCGTCTTGCCGATAACGATGGCACCCGCAGCCCGCAACCGCTTCACGACCTCGGCGTCTTCACGCGCCGGTGCCAAACGACGCAGGACAGCAGAGCCCGAGCTCGTGACCGTTCCGGCGACGTCGAACAACGCTTTCACGGAAACGATGCGGCCGTCGAGCGGACCGCGGGACGCCCCGGCAGCGGCACGCCGGTCCGCAGCCTCAGCCTCCCACCTAGCGCTGTCCGCGAAGACGGCTGTGAAGACGTTCTTTGCTTCTGGCGAACCAATGCGCGCAAGCGCGCCCTCGAGCCGTGCCGCTGCTGAAGGGTGCGATCGATCCTGTGTTGCTGTCATGCCCGAGGCGCCAGGAGGGAAAGATCAGGAGACGACCGGAAGAACGTCGATGTCGTAGCCATGCGTCAGGGTCCGGCTAAGGACCGGATCCTTCAGCTCCATCTCGAAACGCGTCCCCGGCCGAATGCCGCCGATCGCGCCCGGCGTTCCGCAGAACATCAGCGTGCCGGCTGCCAGCATGTCCGTGCCGGTGTAGCGACGGATGAGATCGCGCGGCGTCCTGAGCGAGGACACCGGGCTGTCCTGGTAGAGCACCCGTTTCCCGTCGATCGTCGCCCACGAGCGAAGGACCAACTCATCCCAGTGCCCCTCGACATCGGCATAAGACCAGAGCTGTGGGCCGACCGGCTTGCCGCACAGCTGCTTCGAAAGGGCGATGCCAGACGCTTCGGCCTTGCGGTCGGTATGATCGGATCCGATGCCGACCCAGAGCCCATCAGCCATGGCGACGATGACCGGTTCGACCTCGCCGGAACTGTCAGGGCCGAGCACGGTCAGCCGGCTGTCCTGGGTCAATGTTTGTGCCGCGACGCGGTAATAGAGAGGTGTCGTCGAGGGCCGCGGAATGCCGAGCGCAGCCAACTCCTCGATATGGTGCTCGATCGCCGCCGCGTCCCTGCCCGCCCAGCCAGCGATGACGAGGCAGTCGATCTCGATCCCGACACGGACGGTCCGGTCCTTTGCGAGGCGGTCAAATTGCAGCAACATGGAATTCTCTATCCTTGGTCGATGTGGTCAGGACTTCGCCTCGCTCGATCTGTAGCGTCCTGTCGGCGATGCGATCGAGCAGCGCGGGCGACGATTCGGTGATCAGCATGGCAAGGTCGGGCCGGTGCTTGCGCAATTCGCCGAGCGTTCGCGCATAGTCGAGTGCCAAAGCCGGTGCCAGACCCTGGAACGGCTCGTCGAGCAGCAGAACCTTGCGCGCGACCGTCAGCGCACGCCCCAGCGCGACCATCTTCCCCTGCCCTCCGGAAACGCCGCCGGCCGGCCTGGCGCGCATCACGTGCAATTCGGGCAACAGCTGGTAGATCTCGTCGAGCCTGCGCGCGATCTCGGCACGGTCGAGCTTCAGCGCCAGCGCCGGGAGGCGGATGTTCTCCTCCACGCTCAACTCCGGAATCAGGCGCCGGTCCTCCGGCGCATAGCCAATGCCGGCACGAGCGCGGGTGTGGGCAGGCCTGCTGCCGAGATCGTCGGCATCGAGACGGACCGAGCCTTCGTCCATCGCGATGAGACCCATGATTGCGCGAAGGGTCGTGGACTTGCCGGCGCCGTTGCGCCCGATCAACACCGTCGTCTTGCGTGCGATGATCTCGCAACTGACGGCGCGCAGCACACGAACGCCCTCGATCGAGACACTGACCTTGTCGAGCCTGAGCATCAGGCCACCCCAACGACACGTTGGCGAACTTGTGCATTGCTGAATACTTCGTCCGGCCGGCCCTCGGCCATGATGTTGCCGGCGTTCCACACCAGGACGCGGCTCGCGTAACGCGCGACCACGTCCATGTCGTGCTCCACGAACAGTGCGGTGATGCGGCGCTGGCGCAGCGCGCTCATGAGCGCCTCCATGAGCGGGAATCGTTCGATGGCGCTCACACCACTGGTCGGCTCGTCCAAGAGCAGGAGCCGCGGCTTCAGCGCCAAAGCAACCGCAATGTCCAGCAGCTTGCGATGCCCTTCGGGAAGTGTGCTGCTGATCCGGTCGGCATCCCGGGCGAGCCCGACCAGATCGAGCAACTCGCTCGCCTCTTCACGCCGTCTTGCTGTTTCGAGCGGGCGAACCGCGCTCCAGAGACCATCCGTTGCCGCTAGCGCCAACATCATGTTCTCGATGACGCGCTGTGCGGAGAAGAGCTGCGGAATCTGGAATGCGCGGGCGACGCCACGGCGCGCGATGGCACGCGGCGACAGACCGGTGATGTCGTGACCGTCGAGCAGCACGCTGCCCAATTTCGGTCGGATATAGCCCGTGCAGATGTTGAGCAGCGTCGTCTTGCCCGACCCGTTCGGACCGATGATCGCGAGGAACTCGCCGTCATGGATCGCGATGCTGACGTCGTCGGCGGCCTTGACGCCGTTGAATGAGACGTGAAGGCCCCTGGCTTCCAGGATGGGAGGCGTCATAGGCTCGTCGTCTCCTTGCGCGCGAACAATCCATAGACCCCTTGCGGCATGAACATGATCACGATGATCAGCGTCATGCCCACGATCAAATTCCAGGAATCGGTGACGGTGACCGCGGCGCTGTGCAGCAATTCAAGGAACAAGGCACCGATGAACGCGCCCGGCACGCCACCGATACCGCCGAGCACGGCGATCAGCACGAGGTGGCCGGATGCGGTCCAGAACGCGAAATCGGGAACCACGCGACCGATCGCAAAGCCGGCGATCGCGCCGCCGAGGCCGGCGAGCGCCGCCGACACGACATAGGCGATCAGCAGAACCGCCCAGACCGGGATGCCCAGATATTCGAGGCGGATCTCGTTCGTATGGACCGCCGAGAGCGCGTGACCGAGCGGGCTGTTCAGGTAGCGCTGCACGGCCAGACCGACGAGCACCATCAGCCCCAGGCTGAGATAGAACAGCACGCTCTTGAAGGCTGGTTCGCCAAGCACGACGCCGAACACTGCCGGGACCGGCACAGGCACGCCGTCAGTCCCGCCCGTGACGCCGTACAGTTTTGCGCACAGCGCGTAGAACACCATGGAGACGGCAAGATTCAACATCGCGAAGAAGATCGCACGGTAGCGAACGAGAAACGAGCCGGCGATAGCGCCAACAAGCGCGCCGCCCAGCACCGACAGGATCAGGAGCAGCCCAAGATCGTTGATGCCGGCGCGGGCCAGGAACGCAACGCCATAGGCGCTCGCGGCAAAGAACATCGCGTGGCCGATCGAGATCAGTCCGGCGCGGAGCAGTACAGCGACGCCGAGCG
This sequence comes from Bradyrhizobium genosp. SA-3, assembly GCF_004212635.1. Lineage (GTDB taxonomy): Bacteria > Pseudomonadota > Alphaproteobacteria > Rhizobiales > Xanthobacteraceae > Bradyrhizobium. The sequence goes on from NZ_PSRT01000096.1 coordinate 23,437, forward strand.
CCGCAAACCCCTTGGCTATGGCAAGCGTCAGGACGAATTGAAGCCAGGGCGCGGCCAGAGGCAGCAGCGCGAGGACGAGGACCGCCGCGGCGGCAATGATCGTTCGCATCATATCCTCCGCGCCGTCACCGATCCGAACAGGCCGTAGGGACGGATCAGGAGAACGACAAGCATCGCCGCATAAGGCGCGACGGCATCCAGCGACGGGGCCAGATAGATCGCCAGCACGCGTGCCAGGCCCACGATCAGCGAGGCCAATGCGGCTCCTTCGATCTGTCCGAGACCGCCTATCGCCGCAACCGCAAAGGCGAGCACCATGGTGTCGGCCCCGAGCCCCGGCGCGATGCCTGACGTCGGCGTCGCCAGCGCGCCACCCAATGCTGCAAGGAAAACGCCAAGCGAGAACGCCAGGACGAAGATCCGGTTGGTATCAATGCCGATCGACTGCGCCATTTCGCGGTCGGTGACGACGGCCGTGATCAGGCGCCCCAGCCGGGTGTGGTTGATCAGGAGCCTCAGGCCGATCACAACCAGGAACGCCATCCCAATCAGGAGGATCTGGTAGTTGAGATAGACGACGCCACCGATGCTCGTGGTCCCGAGCAATCGCATCGGCGCGTCCTCGTAGAAAGATTGCACGCCGAAGATCACGCGCTGGAGATCCTCCAGGATGAGGAACAGCCCGAACGTGATCAGGATCTGCACGGCCTCCGACTTACCATAGGTCCAGCGAACGAGGCCCCGTTCGATCAACGGACCGAATATCGCCGCGACACACACCGCACTGAACAGGAGCGCCAGGAACGACCAATACGGGTTGAGCTGCCGGCTGGCGATGAACAGGCAGATTGAGGCCGCGACATAGCCGCCAATCGAATACAGGCTGCCATGGGCGACGTTCAGGACGCGCAGCACGCTGAAGACCAGCGTCAGGCCGACCGCCGCGAAGAAGATCAACGCGGCGCTGGCCAGACTGTCCAGCAGCAGGGGGATGATTGCATTCGACATCGGCTTACGCCTTCCATGACTGGAATCAGGTGAACGTCATCCGACCTATTTGTAGCTTCCCGGCTTCGGCAGGCTTTTGGCAAACTCGGGCTTCAGCGTTGCAATCCACGCGAGTGGATCCTGGCCGGCCTGCGGCATCAGGCTGTCGCCCTTGTAGCGAACCATGTCGCCGATCACGGGAAACTGCTGCGACGGTGTCTTCACGGTGACGCCGACGATTTGGTCGACGAGACCGTCATTGTCGGCGCGGGTCTGCGCGGTGCCGGTCAGCGTCTCGACCTTGCTGCCCTTCATAGCGGCGGCGAGCTCGGCACGCGTCGGCCATTTGCCGCCGTTCTTCTGCATCGCGGCCTCATAGGCCGCTTTCACGTAGATCAGCGCGTTGGCCATCTTGATCGACGGGAATACTGGATACTCGCCGAACCGAGCCTTGTAGGCTTCGGCGAACTTCACCGTCTCCGGCTTCGCCTTGGCGTCCGGCGACATCCACCAGCCGTCGCCGAGAACACCGACGATCACCCCGTCAGGCAACGGCACGCGCTGCAGCACGGTCTCGCCGAGCGCGAGGATGACCTGGCTGCTCGTGAAGACTCCACGCGGAGCGGCCTGGCGAACGAAATTCTCGAGGTCGGCGCCCCAGAGATTGGAGAAAACGACATCCGGGCGCGCGGTGGCGAGGCGCGAGATCTCGGTCTGGTAATTCGGCGAACCCAGCTTCGGATAAAGCTCGGCGACGATCTCCACGTCCGGCTTCAGGGCTTTCAGCGCCGCTGTGAATATCTTTGCTGCGTCGTGGCCGAACGCATAGTCCGGGTTGATGATCGCCACCGTCTTCACGTCGGGTTTGCGATCTAGCAGGTAGATCGCGTAGGCGATGAATTCGGGCACGGTGTTGCCGTTGGGGCGGAACACATATTTGCTCTTGCCGTCCATCAGCAGCTGATGGGTATCGCAGTTCCAGCCCACGGTGGGGACCTCGAGCTGCTCCGCGAGCGGCGCCAGCGCCAGGCAATTCGCGCTCGACAGGGCGGCGACCATCACCTGGTTCTTCGCGTCTCCGGAGAGCCGCCGATATTCCGCGATCACACCTTGCGCGCCCTGCGCCTCATCGACATAGGTCGCGCTGACCGGCACGCCTCCGATGCCGCCCTTTGCGTTGATCTCGTCGATCATGAGGTCGGCCGCGTTCTTGCCCGGCATGCCGTAGGCGGCGGCAGGACCGGATGTGAACGTGAAGATGCCAAGCCCCAACGCGTTTGGCTTGTCCTGCGCTGCGGCCGGGGTCGCCGCGACGATGCCGATCGCAAGCGCACCTGCAAGACCGTCAACCACCAACCGGAGACTGCCCGGCGGCAATGCGCGATCCAGCCTGAAGAGCCGTTCAAGTGACGACAGGCCACGCGTAACTATGATGGACATACCTTTGGACGTCATGACTCCCCCTGAGCCGGTTCAAGTGATGTTGTGCGGCAGCAATCCGGATCACACCGGATCGAAATAATGCATCTCCAAAAGCAGGCAGCCGTTCACGGATTTGAACGGCCCATGCGGCGCATGCGGCGGCCGGCAGGCATAGGTGTTCGGGGGGAAGCTCTTGCCGCCCTCGCCGTTCGCATCGTTGCCGACGATCAAATCGCCCGAGACAAGATAGACCTCTTCCCAATATTCGTGGGAGAACGGCGCGCTCGTGTAGACGCCCGGCGCGAAGCGGAGCAGCCGGGTCCGCGTCCCGCGCCGGTTCTCCTCGTCCAGCCCGCCCGCGATGATCTTCTGCTGGATGCCGGCCGGATATCCCGCCGGCACTTCCCAGCCGGTGGTCATGTCAAGTGTATGAAATTCGTCGTGCTTCTTGTTGACAGGCATGTGTTGGCTCCCTGGTTCAGGCGGCTTTGCTGGCGGTCGACACGCCGTTGAGGTCGTAGGAATCGAGCATGGCCTGGACCAGACGGTCGGCGCCGGCCCAGTCGTATGTGCGATAGGAGTGGCCCTTGGTGACGAAGGTCGCGCCGGCGTAGAACATCTCGTATTGCTGATGACGAGAGCCGAACTCCGAGCCGACGGCATCCCAGGCGAGCTTGTAGAACTTCACGCGATCATGCGAATTGGCCTTCGGCGACTGCTGGGTCTTGCCGATCAAGGCCGCGATCTCGGGGTTGTCGAAGTCCGCGACCGACGAAGGCAGCATGATCATGCCGCCGCCGGCGAGCTCGCGAAGCGTATTGATGACGTGCGCGTAGAGCTGCTGTGTCAGCACCTGCGCGGAGTAGAGGGTGTGCCGGTCCGGGATGAAATATGGACCGACCTGTGTGCCCTTGGCTTCCATCGCCGCCACGAGGGCGTCAACCATGCTGGTCTCGGCCGCGAGCTGGCCGAGCATTTCGCGCACCTGGGGAAACTGGGTGACGCCGTTCATGTCGGCGGTGCGATGCGCAAGGCCGGTCAGGAATTTGAGCTTCACGCTTAATCGCACCATCGCCTGGTAGTTCTGATAGACGTGGCAAGGCGTGGCGTGAAACTGCTTCTGGCACATTTCGACGTTGCCCTCGATGAAGACGCGATCCCACGGCACTTTCACGTCGTCGAAATAGAGAACCGAGTCGTTCTCGTCGAAACGGCTCGACAACGGGTTGTCGAACACTGCGCCGGCGGCATCCTCGTAAGATTTGCGCGACAGCATCTTCAGTCCCTTCGTATTCATCGGAATCGCGAAGGACATCGCATAACGCTCTTCGCCGGGGCGCATCGGCTGGATGGTCGTGACGAAGACCTCGTCGGCAACAACGCCGCCGGTGGCGAGCATCTTGGCGCCGCGAATCGTGATTCCTTCTGCGTCGCGATCGACGACGCCGGCGGTGAGGAACGGGTCGGCCTGTTCGGCCGCACCCTTCGAACGATCGGCCTGCGGATTGATGATGACGTAGGTGAGGTAGAGATCCTTGTCGCGGGCGTAACGGTAGTAGCTCTCGAGCGCGCCGGCGCGGGCGGGATCGTAGGCTTTGAACACGTCAAGCCCCATGTAGAGCCCGGAAATGCAGGACGCCACGTGGTCCGGGGCGCGGCCCATGAAGCCGGCATGCAGCGAGGCCCACGCTTCGAGCGCCTTCCGCCGTATCACGAGCTCGGAGTACGAGTTCGGAAGCTGCCAGATGCGGTTGGCGCGACCTGCACCCGTGTCAAAGGTCATCAGCTCCGCATTTGCAGGCGCGCTCGCGAAGTCGAACAGACCGGCCATGGAGCCGGCGAGATTGCGGAAGGCATGGTGCGTCGTCACATCGCCAACCGAGGCGCCGTTGATGTAGATGGTCCTGCCGTCCTTGAGGCCCGACAGATATTCCTTTGTGCTGCGCATCGCAGGTCTCCGGTTCGAAGCTAGTAGTGAATGGGAAGCGGCCAGGTCGGCTCGCGCTGGGTTTCATCGACGAGATCGCGGTATCGACCGCGAAAGAAGATCAGGGGAGCGGCCGCCTGGGCGCGGCTCGCATGGCGAACGACGCGGACGACGAAGATTACGTGGTCGCCGCCCTCGTAGACCGCGTAGGGCGCGCATTCGAAATGAGCCATCGCGCCCGAGATCAGCGGTGCCTCGGCATGGCCGACCGACGTCCTCACCTGGTCCCATTTGTTGGAGAGAGCGCGCGCGAACTGGTTGGAGATGTTTTCCTGGTCACGCGCCAGGATGTTCACGGCGAAACCTTTGGCTTCGAGCATCGCAGGCAGGCTGCGCGCCTTGCGGTCGACGCTGAAAAGAACGAGCGGCGGATCGAGCGAGACGGAGTTGAACGAACTCATGGTCATGCCGATAAGCTCTTCGCCCTTCCCGCGCGCGGTCACCACCGCAACGCCGGTGGCGAATTCGCCGAGAGCACGCCTGAATGCACGATCCTCCATGGACACCGCCTCGTCGCCCGGTCCTGATTTATAATTCTCAAATAGCTTTCTGACAAAGCTACCTGAGAATGTCAATACCCTTGCTGACGGAGCGCATGCGTGCTCTTTAGTCAACTTCCAACGCTATGATTTTGCGGAGAGAATGCCCGTGTCCGATGCGCTGTTGACGGCGTCGAAGCCTGAGTTGCTCGACAAGGATGGAGATCGCACGCTTCGCGGTGTCCTCTACGACTATTTTGCCTTCGGACGAAGCCTGGAAGCCGCTCGCGAGACATTCGCGAGCTTTGTCGGCCTATCGCCGACCCAGTATCTGATCCTGATCGCGATCAAGAATTCGACAGCGGAAAGGCCCATGGGTGTCAACCAGGTCGCCGAACGGCTCTATCTAAGTGGCGCCTTCGTCACCAACGAGATCAACAAGCTGGTCTCTGACGGTCTGATAGAGAAAAGCCCACATCCTGGCGACGGACGCCGCGTGCAGCTCACGCTGACCGAGCACGGGATAAACCTATTGATCCGGCTCGCCGCCTTGCAACGCCCGGTGAATGACGCGCTATTTGGAATGCTCACGCGCGAGGAGTTCAGAGTGCTCTCCCAAATGCTGTCTCGTCTTGCTTCCAACGCCGATAGCGCGTTGAAGCTTGCCGAGCACGTCCGGGCGACGCTCACGTCGCAAAATAACGAAACGTTCCGTACCGAGCCGCAGAGAGGCCGCAAGAAACAACGAACGAGCCGTTAGAGCCTTGCGGTAGTGACTATTAGACCAACACGTTGGGTGCTTCTCACCGCCCCGGACCAGCGACTCGTCATAACGAGGGCAGCGCGACTAGCGAGAGAGTCTTTGGCTCTCAATTGGGTCAGTGAGTCGCCCAACTGCATTGAGGTGGAAACGACTTCAACCGCAGGACTGAGAGTGTTGGTCAGCACTCGCCCTGTCCCTTCCCTCAGAATTTGGCGTGTAGGCTGAACCACAAAGCCTCCTCACGTTGGCTGTCATGAGATTTTTCTTGATCTCCCGGTGCACACGTCGTGCACACGCCGCCTTCTAACCATCTGAAAAACCTGAACTCTCGCTCCAATCATGGGACCGAAGCGTTCGACGCCGCGTACGACGCAGCGGTGGCGGCGCTGGGGGGAGTGATGCGTAAACGCCGTAGTGCACCCGATCCGCTGGTGCAGCCCGAACGCCGCTATGTGCAGGCCGACCGCTCGCAGCGCGGACAAACACGCTATTACGTCCAGCTCCGCAACGGCTTACCGAAGATCCGGATCCACGGTGAGTTCGGCACGCAAGCATTCGACGATGAGTGTGATACGGCCATCGCCTCGCAGATGGCGCTCTATGGCGACGCGACCGATCATCTCAACGCACAAAAGCAGCGCAACGAGCCGCGCGGGGAACTTCCTACAGAGCCGCCAATGCCCCACGCCCTGCGCTGGTACTGGACGCTCTACAAACAGAGCGACCACTGGCTGGGCGATCTCAGCTTGGGCCATGAAGGACTGTCGGAATCGACGCGGCTCCAGCGCACCGGGCTAATCGAGAGCCTGCTGCCCGAAAACGGGGAAAAGCCGTTTGCGGTGCTGACACGAAAGGTCATCAAGGAAGAAATGAAAGCGCGCACGCCGTCGCAGGCGGGCAACCTGCTCTCGGCGTTGCGCGGAATGATCCGCTGGATGATAGATGAACGCCATCTCGATGAGGATGATGACCCAACGATCGGGCTGAAGTCAGGCAAGGCCAAGGCAAGCCGCGAGACTGGCGGCTTCCTCCCTTGGACCGAGGATGACATGGCGCTCTATCGCGCGAAGTGGCCGCTTGGCACCGAAGCGCGACTGATGTTCGATATCCTTCATTACACGTTCCTGCGACTGGGCGACGCCCATCGCTTCGAGCCCCCGCATATGCGGCAAATCCTGCGCCAGATGGCGGTGCAGATCGCAACCGAAAAGAGCCGCGGCAACACCACTGTCACGGTGCCGGTACATCCGGATTTTGCGGAAAGCCTGCCTGCAGCTCGTGCGGCCGGGATTATCGGCGCTGAAGTCTTCACCGGCAAAGTACTGAAGGGCCGCGTGCTAGCGATGAACAAGAAGGCGTGGGCGGCGAAGTTCAAGAAATACGCGGTCATGGCCGGCGTCAACGAGCCCAAGAAGAGCTGCCATGGCGTGCGCAAGGCCCGCGCCGAAGTTGCTGCTTACGCCGACTGCACCGAGAGCCAGATGATGGCGATGTTTGGCTGGACCGATCCGAAGATGCCAGCACATTACATTGCCCAGGCGAATCGAGAGAAGCTCGGCATCAGCGGCATGGACAAGATCATTGCGTTCGATCAGAGCAATTGCTCGACGATTTCATTCCGCTGCCGCGCGAGAACAGCGGAGGAACGTCGGACGCGAACAAAGTAGTAACTTTGCGTAGTAATTCTGTAAAAAAAGACGCTGTAACTTCAACGAGTTAAGCGTGGATATGGTGCGCTCGGAGGGCGGAGAAGATGTTCGCAATTTCAATGACTTGCCGAGACAGGCAAAAGATTAGGTACAGTTCGGGGCCTATAGGTGCTTTTCAAGCCGGGTGCCAGCGCGCCGTAATTCCCGGTTCACGCCGGCCTGCCCTGACAAGGCCATCGCCAACCGTTCACCTACAGCGGGCAGCTCGTTGCTTCGCGTTCAATGCAAACATGCGGGTGTAGGGCAGCAGCAGCGCGATCCGCCCGAAGCTCTTACGATTTTCAAGCGCTCAGAGCCAGTGGGATGACGGTGCGGTATTTTCCGGCGGAAGATGCGACTGGTGGTTCGGGGGCCAACTCAACAGACACCTGACCGAGCCCATGCTCGTTCAATAGCTTGGTCAATTCGGAATGGACCGCCCGCCAAACCCGGTTTGGGTCAGCGTCGGCTGCGGGATGGAGCCGAACGCGCAATTGTGTTGGCGCAGTCTGCACGATCTGAAACAACTCCACGCCGGGTACATGATCGATCTCAAGCGCGAGCGATGGCACTGCGACTTTCTCGCCGCGTTCGGTTGGAAACGTGAGGATGTCGGCAGCGCGGCCCCGCACGCGGATCGCCGGAAGCGGGTTGCCGCAAGGACAGGGATCGGGTCGTTGCAGGATGCGGTCGCCCAGATCGTAGCGGAGGATCGGCTGCACGCGATTGGCGAGGTTGCTCACGAGGACCGTATGCGACTCCTCACCGGGCGGCACCGGCCGATAGCTCGCATCGACGGGTTCGAGAATCACCCAATCGCTGTTGACATGATGCCAACCGTGTTCACAGCCGATCGCCATGAACAGGCATTCCGTCGCGACGTAAATAGTCCGGACCTTGGCGTGGAATGCCCTTGCGATCCGGTCGTATCCGTCCGGCGAAAGCCCTTCCGAAGTCGGAAGAACCAGCACCGGCCGAATATGCAGGCGACCGGCATCCTGCTCGGCGGCCAAGAGTGCCATGACGCTGGCGTATCCGATGAGCAGAGCCGGGCAGAGCCGATTGAGTTCGGCGACCAGATTCTGCAACGGCGCCTGTGCCGGGAGCGCCCGGAATCGTCGGGCCGACGATTTTGTGTGGATTGCAGCAAAGCTGGTTGCGCCGATGTAATGGCCCCCCATCGCCAGCACCGACGCCGCGCGGCCGCCGCAGACGAGGAGACGAAACATGTCGCTGGT
>NZ_PSRT01000097.1:0-22500 GCF_004212635.1 Bradyrhizobium genosp. SA-3
CGCTGAAGGCGCGGATTCCGGGTGAGGGGGACTCTCCGCGAGTCCAACTGTCTCCGTCCCCGCGGAGAGTCCCCCTCACCCCAACCCTCTCCCCGCAAGCGGGGCGAGGGAGCGTAGCCGCCGTCGCGGATAGCGTTGTTGTCCATCGCAGATTGAGCCCGTCAAACCAGACTCCACTTCGCCTCAAAACGTCTTAAAATCACCTCAGGGAAGGGATCACCGACATCGCATGACCTCGCCGACCGAAGATCGATCGCCGAAACTGCCGCGCGGCTGGCTGCGCGCGACAATCGTGTCGACGATCGCGCTTGCCTTCGTCGGCGCGGCAGCAGGCTTCGTTGCGTTCCTGTCGCAATTGCGCGGCGCCGAGATGGTGCCGGACCGCAAGGCCGACGGCATCGTGGTGCTGACCGGCGGGTCCTCGCGGGTATCGGACGCGATGGAGCTGCTCGCTGCCGGCTACGGCAGGAGGCTCCTGATCTCGGGCGTGCATCCGACCTCGACGGCGAGCGATATCTCCCGGACCCTGCCGGAGAACCAGTCCTTCATGACCTGTTGCGTCGACCTCGACCGCACCGCGCTCTCGACTCGCGGCAATGCGGCGGAGGCGCGGCGCTGGGCCGAGGGGCGCCGGTTCAAATCGCTGATCGTGGTCACCTCGAATTATCACATGCCGCGCGCGCTGGTGGAATTCTCGCACGCGATGCCGCAGACGACGTTGATCCCGTTCGCAGTCGTCGGCGACAAATGGCGCGAGGAGCCGTGGTGGACTTCGCCGTCGACGTTGCGGCTGCTGCTGTCGGAATATGCCAAGTACGTCGCGGCCGAGGCCAGAGTGCGGCTGGAGAATTTCGGGATTGACCTTTCGCCCGAAGTGTCGGAGCAGCCTTCCGGCTTGCAGCCGAAGCGGCCCGCCACCGCACAGGCCAATTGACCGGCAATGATCGGATCGTCGATGTTTCTGATTTTCCTGCGCTCGCTCGTGTTCAACGTGCTGTTCTACGCCGTGCTGGTATGCCTGGCGATCGTGGCGCTGCCGACCTTTGCGCTGCCGCCGCGCGCCATGCTGACGGTCGCGGAATGGTGGGCGAGGGCGACGCTGGTCCTGATGCGCGTGATCTGCAACATCAAGGTCGAATTCCGCGGGGTCGAGAAGATTCCGCAGGGGCCATTGCTGATCGTGGCCAAGCACCAGTCGTTCTGGGAGACGTTCGTCTTGCCCGGCTTCTTCGACCGTCCGATCTTCATCCTCAAGCGTCAACTCATGCAGATCCCGGTCTTCGGTCAGTTCCTGGTCAAGACCGGCATGATCGCGATCGACCGCAATGCCGGCGTGAAGGCGCTGCTGGACATGACGCGGCGGGCGCGCGTGGCCGTGCGCAGCGGCCGTCAGCTCGTGATCTTTCCGGAAGGCACGCGCCGCGCGCCGGGCGCTGCCCCCCACTACAAGACCGGCTTTGCGCAGATCTATTCCTCCTGCGGCGTGCAGTGCCTGCCGATCGCGCTCAATTCCGGCCTGTTCTGGCCGCGCCGCACCTTCATGCGCTATCCCGGCACGCTGGTGGTGGAATTCCTCAATCCACTGCCGGCGGGCCTACCGAAGGACGAGTTTCTCGCGCGCGTGCAGACGGCGATCGAAGACGCGACCGGCCGTCTCGTCGAAGCCGGCCGGAAAGAGCAGGAGCAGTTGATCGGCTCCGCGCCGAGCTATGCGCCGTCGGAGAGTTAGCGATTCTCTCGATCTTCGACGGGCGCCGGCGCGTGCAGGGAATGCGCATCACCGTGCAGCATCGTCGCAAGCCGGTGCAGCTGCGTGTCGCGAAAGCCTTCGGCCTCGATCGCTTTCACCGTCGCGGTGACGTAGTCGCGATTGGCGCCGGACTGGCCATGGCCCTGGATGACATGGCGGTGCTGCTCGGTGAGCGACAGCCGGCCGGCATATTGGACATGGCCGCGGTCGACGACATAGGTGAGTGCGGACACACGCTGGCGCGCATCGTTCTCCAGCCACACCGAGCGCATGACCTCGCGGTAGACCGAGGTGACCTGCTCGCGTGCCCGCAAATAGGCGACGACCTCAGTGCGGTTCTTCTCGGCGACGCGGAAGGCGATGCCGCGGCAGGCGCCGCCGCGATCGAGCCCGAGCACCAGGCCCGGCTTCTCCGGCGTGCCGCGGTGCACGAAGGAATAGACGCAGAGCGCGCGATGCTCGCCGACCAGCCGCGCCGAGACGCGCTCCTCGAATTCGAAGCCCGGCCGCCACATCAGCGAGCCGTAGCCGAACACCCAGAGGTCGTCCTTGGCTGTGGTGACGGAGGGGAGGGGGATTTCCGACATTTCGGGCACGGCTACCAGAACCGTGCCCCCAAGCGAAGCGAATTCTCCGCCTTTCGTCGGGGGCCGGCCTCGCTTACATTTGCCAAAATCCGGGGTCAAAGGGTCGCCGCATGTCCAATATGACCGTTGCCGCAGGCCGCCGCTCCCGTTGGGGCCTTTTCATCGCACCCATTCTCGTCCTGATCCTCGCCGTCGCCTGGAGCTGCTTCTGGTTCTATGCGGCGTCGCAGGCCGAAATCGCCGCAGACGCCTGGCGCGCGCAGGAGGCCAAATCCGGACGCATCTATGATTGCGCCAAGCGCTCGATCGCGGGCTTCCCGTTCCGCTTCGAGGTCCAGTGCTCCGGCGCCAGCGTCGCCCTGGTGTCGCAGAATGCGAGCAAGACGCCGTTCACGGCGAAGCTCGACAACATCCTGGTCGTCGCCCAGGTCTACGACCCCAAGCTCGTCATCGCCGAGTTCTCCGCGCCGGCGACGCTGACCGACGGCGTCACGCAAAACACCTTCGTGGTCAACTGGAGCAAGGGTCGCGCCAGCGTGGTCGGTCTGCCGGCCGTGCCGGATCGCGCCTCCATCGTGTTCGACGATCCCAGCCTCAACCGTCTCGACGGCAGCGTGCAGGTGCCGCTCGCGCGCGCCAAGCAGGTCGAGCTGCACGGCCGCCTCGCGGACGGATCGCCGTCCGATCACCCGGTGATCGAGACGGTGGTCCATGTCGCGCAAGGCAGCATCCAAGGCGTTCATCCCTTGCTCGCCGAGCCGTTCGAGGCGGACACGCGCGCGAAGGTCACCGGCCTCACCGATCTCACGCCAAAACCCTGGCCGCAGCGCTTCCGCGAGATCCAGGCCGCCGGCGGCCATATCGAGATCGTGCAGTCGCGGATCCAGCAGGGCGAGATGATCGCGGTTGCTGCCGGCACGCTCGGTCTCTCGGCCAATGGCCGGCTCGACGGCGAGTTGCAGATGACCGTGGCGGGCCTCGAACGCGTGATCCCGGCGCTCGGCATCGAGAAGATGCTGGAGGAGGGCGTGCCGCAGGCAACGCTCGACCGCGTCGCGCCGGGCGTGAAGTCGCAGGACCTCAACAATCTCTTCGGCGCCCTCGACCGCGCCGTTCCGGGCCTCGGCAAGGTCATCAAGCAGAACGCCAACGCCGGCGTTGCCGCCGGCATCAATTCGATCGGCACCGAGAGCACGCTGGAAGGCAAGAAGGCGAGAAGCTTCCCGCTGAAGTTCGTCGACGGTGCCGTGCTGCTCGGCCCGGTCAAGGTCGGCCAGATTCCACCGCTGTATTGAAGAGCTGCCTCGTCATTCCGGGGCGATACGCAGCATCGAACCCGGAATCCATTTCACCGCGTGCGCTGTGGCCCAATGGATTCCGGGCTCGCCCGTCGGGCGCCCCGGAATGACAAGGCGCTACGGCTTCTTCAGCGCCGCATGGGGCCGGCCGAAATCCGGCGCGGCCGAATCCTGGCCGATCTCCACGATGCCGCGGCGGATGGCGCGGGTGCGGGTGAAGTGGTCGAACAGGGCCTCGCCGTCGCCGCGGCGGATCGCGCGGGTGAGCTTGGCGAGATCCTCGGTGAAGGTGCCGAGCATCTCCAGCACGGCTTCCTTGTTGGCGAGGAAGACGTCGCGCCACATCGTCGGATCGGACGCCGCGATGCGGGTGAAATCGCGAAAACCGCCGGCGGAGAATTTGATCACCTCCGATTCCGTCACCTGCGCCAGCTCGTCGGCGGTGCCGACGATGGTGTAGGCGATCAAATGCGGCAGGTGGCTGGTGATCGCGAGCACGAGATCATGATGATCCGGCGTCATCACCTCGACCTTGGCGCCCATCGCAGCCCAGAAGGCGCGCAGGCGATCGGTGGCAGCCGCATCGACGCCTTCCGGCGGCGTCAGGATGCACCAGCGGTTGATGAAGAGCTCGGCGAAGCCGGAATCCGGGCCCGAATGCTCGGTGCCCGCCACCGGGTGCGCCGGCACGAAATGCACGCCCTGCGGCAGATGCGGGGCCATATCCCTGACCACCGCGCCCTTGACCGAGCCGACGTCGGAGATGATCGCACCCGGCTTGAGATGCGCGGCGATCTCCCGCGCCACCTCGCCGCAGGCGCCGACGGGAATGCAGAGGATGACCAGATCGGCATCCTTCACCGCTTCCGCATTGGTCGCCACGACGTGGTCGACGATGCCGAGTTCGACGACCCGCGCGCGCGTCTTCTCCGAGCGCGCGGTGGTGACGATCTCGCCAGCTAAGCCCTGGAGCTTCGCAGCACGCGCGATCGAGCCGCCGATCAGGCCGAAGCCGATCAGCGCGACGCGCTGGAAGTGCGCCTGCGCGCTCATTTGCCGGCCATGAAGTCGCGCAGGGCCTCGATCACGAGGCGGTTGGCCTCCTCGGTGCCGATGGTCATGCGCAGCGCGTGCGGCAGGCCATAATTCTTCAGCGCGCGCAGCACCAGGCCCCGCTTGGTCAGGAAGGCGTCGGCATCGTCCGCGGTCTTGCCCCTGTCGGTCGGGAAGTGGATCAGCACGAAATTGGCGACGCTCGGCGTCACCTTCAGCCCGAGCTTGCCGATCTCTTCGGTCAGCCGATTTCGCCAGGTCTCGGTGAACTGCTTCGACATCGCCTGGTGCGCGGTGTCCTCGATCGCGGCGACCGCGGCATACATCGCCGGCGTCGACACGTTGAAGGGACCGCGGATGCGGTTGACCGCGTCGATGATGTGCTCGGGGCCGAACATCCAGCCGATGCGCAGCGCCGCAAGTCCGTGGATCTTGGAGAAGGTGTGCGTCACCACGGTGTTCTCGGTGGTGGCGACGAGCTCGATCCCCATCTCGTAATCGTTGCGCGAGACGTAGTCGCAATAGGCGGCATCCAGCACCAGCAACACGTGCGACGGCAGGCCGGCGCGCAGGCGCTTGACCTCGTCGAACGGCAGGTAGGTGCCGGTCGGGTTGTTGGGATTGGCGAGCCAGACCAGTTTTGTCCGCGGTGTCACGGCCTTGAGGATGGCGTCGACGTCGGCGGTGAAGTGCGTTTCAGGCGCGACCACGTTCTTGGCCCCGTTCGCCATCGTCGCGATCGGGTAGACCAGGAAGCCGTGGGTGGTGGAGATCGCCTCGTCGCCCTGGCTGAGATAGGTGTGCGCGAGCAGATTGAGGATTTCGTCCGAGCCGGCGCCGCAGATGATGCGGTTGGGATCGAGACCGAAGCTGCGGCCGATCGCCTCGCGCAGCACGCGCGAGGTGCCTTCGGGATAGTCTTCCAGATGTTCGGCCACGTGCTTGAACGCCTCGATTGCCTTCGGCGAGGGCCCGAACGGCGTCTCGTTGGCCGAGAGCTTGAACACCTTGCGGCCCGGCTCCGGCACCGGGCTCTTGCCGGGCGTGTAGGGCGCAATATCGAGAATGCCGGGATTCGGCACGGGGCGGGACATCTTCAACTCCGGATTGGCGGGACGGCTCGCGACTTACGATTTCGGCCCGGTCGGGGGCACCGTATAGCGCGTTGCGTGGCTGCCGACGAGGGCCGTGGAGCGCACCGAGGCCCCCGCCTCGATCAGGGCAGCCTTGATTTTGTCGATGCTGGTCGCGCTGGTGACCGAGACCAGCAGTGCGGCGCCATCGAAGGCGGTATCGGGCACCGCCACGATCTCGGCGAGCGGCGACAGGGCGCGCGCGACCTCGGCGTTCCATCCCGAAACGCGGACGCTGAAGGTCTCGACCTCCGTCACCAGGGCGCTGTCGGCGACCCGCGACACCGCGAACACGGGCATCGCGGCTGGATGGTCGGCGCGCTCGACGAAGGGCAGCCGCGCGATGATCTTTGGCGCACCTTCTTCCTCGAGCGACAGCCACCACGGCGTGCGGCTCGAGGTGGCCGAGACCAGCGCCAGATCGCCCTTGGACTTCGCCACCGCCTCGACCGCCGCCTGCGCGCTGAAATGCGCGACGTAAGGCACGGTGAAGCCGAAGTGGAAGCGCGCGGAATCACGCATGGCCGGCTCGCTCACCGAGATGTCGGCATGCACGGAGAACGGCGCCTGGACATAGGTGAAGGTGGAGATGATCACGCGCCAGATGCTCTCGACCGTGTCGAGCGGCAGGATGCCGCGATGACGCTGCACGAGGTCACGCATCATGGCGGCCTCGCGCGCCGGTCTGAACGCCGAGCCGACCTCCTGGGTCTGCTTCACCTGGATCAGGCGGTCGATGATGTCGCCGCGCTGCATCAGGAGGCGATGCATGCCCTCGTCGATCGCGTCGATCTCCTTGCGCAATTCCTGAAGCGATGGTGGCGCGGGCGGACGTTGGGACATGACTGACAAAGGGCTGTTGAGAGGTGCCGATCCGCAAAAGCGGTCAACTGCGGTCTATCCTGATTAGGCAGGATAGGCAGCGAAAGCAAAGAGAAATGACGGCCTTTTCGATCAACCGCTCGGAGGCAAATCCGGTCGACCCGGGCCGCGACTTGACGAAAACCGCCCAAGACGGTAGTTTTTGCCTGTTCCGTGGTCATTTGAGCCGGCCGGCTTGCAGCCACGTTAAAAAACTCGCTAAACAGGCCGGGGACGCTTCCGATCCCGGCCGAACCTATCGTTCAGGCCGGGTTTTTCATGGCCTGATGTCACTGCGATCTGAAGTCCGATCGCAAACGAGGTCGATGGTCAACAAAATGGGTAGCGTCAAGTCGATACCGAGTCCTGCGATCAGCACCGATGATCGGTCACACGAGGTCGATCATCCGAGTTCGCAGGTTATGCGTTTCGGCGCCGATCAGCCGCTGCGGCTCGATTGCGGCATCGATCTGTCGCCTTTCCAGATCGCCTACCAGACCTATGGCGAATTGAACGCCGATCGCTCCAACGCCGTTCTGGTTTGCCATGCGCTGACCGGCGACCAGCATGTCGCCAATGTGCATCCCGTCACCGGCAAGCCCGGCTGGTGGGAGACGCTGGTCGGCCCCGGTCGACCCATTGATCCCAAGCACTACTTCATCATCTGCTCCAACGTGATCGGCGGCTGCATGGGCTCGACCGGGCCGGCGTCGATCAATCCCGCCACCGGCAAGGTCTGGGGTCTGGACTTCCCTGTCATCACCATCCCCGACATGGTGCGCGCGCAGGCGATGCTGATCGACCGGCTCGGCATCGACACGCTGTTCGCGGTCGTCGGCGGGTCGATGGGCGGCATGCAGGTGCTGCAATGGACCGCGGCCTATCCGAGTCGCGTGTACTCCGCACTGGCGATTGCTTGCTCGACGCGGCACTCGGCGCAGAACATCGCGTTCCACGAGCTCGGCCGCCAGGCCGTGATGGCCGATCCCGACTGGCACAATGGCGGCTATGCCGATCGCGGCATCCATCCGCATCGCGGCCTTGCGGTGGCACGCATGGCGGCGCACATCACCTATCTCTCCGACGCCGCGCTGCACCGAAAATTCGGCCGCCGCATGCAGGACCGTGAGCTGCCGACCTTCTCGTTCGATGCCGACTTTCAGGTCGAGTCCTATCTGCGCTACCAGGGCTCGTCCTTCGTCGAGCGCTTCGATGCCAACTCCTATCTCTATCTGACGCGAGCGATGGATTATTTCGACATCGCCGCCGATCATGGTGGCGTGCTGGCGAAGGCTTTTGCCGGCATCAAGACCCGCTTCTGCGTGGTGTCCTTCACCAGCGACTGGCTGTTCCCGACCTCGGAATCGCGCGCGCTGGTGCATGCGCTGAACGCGTCGAGCGCGCGGGTGTCGTTCGCCGAGATCGAGACCGATCGCGGCCACGACGCCTTCCTGCTCGACGTGCCCGAATTCTTCGACATCTCGCGCGCCTTCCTGCAATCGGCAGGCAAGGCACGCGGTCTCGACGCCAAAGGTGGCTAGAATGTCCGTACAGGAAGTGCTGCCGCTGAATGGCGTTGCGGCCGGGCCGCCCGGTCAGTTTCGTGCCGACCATCTGCTCGTTGCCGAGATGGTCAAGCCGGGCTCGAAGGTGCTCGACGTCGGCTGCGGCGAGGGCGATCTGCTCCAGCTGCTGGAGACCCGCGGCATCGACGGCCGCGGCATCGAGCTGTCGCGCGAGGGCGTCAACCGTTGCGTCGCCAAGGGGCTCGCGGTGGTGCAGGGCGACGCCGACACCGACCTCGTCAACTATCCCGACGATGCCTTCGACTACGTGATCCTGTCGCAGACGCTGCAGGCGACGCGGCAGCCGCGGGTGGTGCTGGAGAACCTGCTGCGCATCGGCCGCCGCGCCATCGTCTCGTTCCCGAATTTCGGCTTCTGGAAGATGCGGCTCCAGCTCCTGATCGGCGGCCACATGCCGCGCACGGAGAACCTGCCGGCGACCTGGTACGACACCGCCAACATTCATTTCTGCACCATCAAGGATTTCGTCGAGCTCTGCGACGAGATCAACGTCAAGATGGAGCGCTCGGTGGCGCTCGACCTCTACGGCCGCCCGGTGCCGCTGAACCTGCCGTGGTGGGTGTGGAACATGTTCGGCGAGCAGGGCGTGTTCTTGCTGAGCCGCGGCGGAGGAAAGTAGTCTCTCGTCATTGCGAGCGAAGCGAAGCAATCCAGAATCCCTCCGCGGAAAGGCCCTGGATTGCTTCGCTTCGCTCGCAATGACGGCGTATGCGGCGATCTCGCGCTAACCCGCCGCCACCGACCTCGCATCCCGCACCGGCCAGCGGCCCGCTTCCACCAGCGTGACGAACCGCTCCACGCTCTCGTTAAACAGCGCGGGCTCCTCGAGATTGAGCACGTGGCCCGACTTCGGAAACATCGTGAGCCCAGCCGCCGGAAGGTGCTTCTTCAAGAACAGGCTCGGGCCGACGCACGGGTCGTCCTCGTCGCCGCAGATGATCAGCGCCGGCGTTGAGGCGCGCTTGATCGCGTCCGTCATCGTGTAGATCGAGGGACGGCCGCCCTGGAAGCCGCGCATCGTGCGCGCCGAGCCGCTGGCATCGTGCCGCGCCAGCGCGGCGTAGAAGTCGGCGTGGCCGCGCGGATCCTTCACCAGGAAGGGAATCCGGCTCGGCGCCTCGCGCGTGACCTTTGCGACTTCCGCGGAGCCTGATGTCTCGAACTGCTCGGCATTGGCGCGGCACTGCTTGCGCCAGGCGTCGAGGTTCTCGATCTCCGAGCCCGAGCCGACGCCGGCCAGCGTCATCGACAGCGCGCGGCGCGGCGCGTTGAGCCCGATCTGGAGCGACGAGTATGCTCCCATCGACAGGCCGACGAGATGCGCGCGCTCGATCCCGAGATGATCGAGCACCGCGAGCGCATCGGTGTAGAAATGCGTGTAGGTATAGACCTCGCCATCGGGCACGTCCGAGGGCGTATAGCCACGCGCAGAGTAAGTGATGCAGCGATGGCTGCGCGAGAAGTAGCGCATCTGCGGCTCCCAATTGGTGTAGTCGGCCGCGAACTCGTGCAGAAAAATGATCGGCGATCCCTGGCCCGCTTCCTCGAAATAGATGCGGACGTCATCCCTGGTCATGGCGTGGGGCATTAACCGTTTCCCTCTCTTCATGCTGCATTTAGAGGATCGCAGTTAATGCTGTTGTCCGCAATGCGGCAGCATCAGATGAGTATTGACGCAAAATCATCGCAGCTATTCGCCGACGCGGCGTCTTTTTCTCGCCACATCGGGCGGCTTAACGGCCTTTCGGATGTCGGCCGCCGCACGGGCCGGCGGGAAGTGGGGGTGTCAGTCAAGGATGAAGAATGTTTGAGTTGTTTGCGTATCGCCTGTCGCGTTGTGTTGTCGCGCTGGCGCTCTTCTTCGCGGCAGTCGCCGTATTCGTTTCTCCGGCCTCAGCGCGGCCGCATCATCGTCATAGCGCAGAGCGGCACGTTTACGTGCATCACGCCAGACATCATCACTACCGCCACCATGCACGCAGCTCGCGCTTCGAGCGCAGCGCGACGCAGTTGCAGGCGAGTGGATTCGCCAACACCCAGGCGAGCTATGATCCCAACGCCAATAGCGGCGGCATGGCCAATAACGGCATGAGCAGCGGCGGCTTTGGCGGCGGATCGGGCCTCGTGTCCGAGGCGCGCCGCTATCTCGGCGGCAATCCGACCGGACGCGGCAGCCTGTGGTGCGCGCGTTTCATGAACATGGTGCTGCAGCACACCGGGCATCAGGGCACCGGCTCCGACATGGCGAGCTCGTTCGCGCGCTACGGCACGAGCGTCTCCGGTCCGCAGGTCGGCGCCATCGCGGTGATGTCGCGCGGCGGCCGGGGCGGCCATGTCGGCATCATCACCGGCGTCGATGCCAAGGGGAATCCGATCATGATCTCCGGCAACAACGGCAACCGCGTCCGAGAGACGCCGGTCTCGCGCGGCCGGATCTATGCGTATGTGATGCCGAATTGACGACGTAGCCGTAGGGTGGGCAAAGGCGCAAGAGCGCCGTGCCCACCGGTGGTGCGTCAGCGTTCGCTAGCAGGAAGGGTGGGCACGCTTCGCTTTGCCCACCCTACGGCAGCGGTGCCTCGTCACACCAGCTTCGGCTCTTCCACCGCGACTGCATCGCCGACGCCGATCTCGCCACCTTCGATCACCTCGGCATAGATGCCGCAGTCCATGTGGCCGAGATTGCGCGAGAGCGTGGGCGGGATTTCGAGATCGCGCTTTGCGGTGACAGGGTCGACATTGGTGGCCGGGCAGCGGACGATGCGCTTGACCACCTTCAGCCGGGCGTCACCGATCGCAAGCGTCTGGCCGACGAGGTCGAGCTCCGACCAGGCCGGCCAGCCCTTCAGGTAGAGATTGGCGCGGAAGCGCAGGGGGTGGACTGCGGCGCCGCCCAGCATGGTCTCGATGGCGCGGACGCTGTCGAGATTGATGATGGACACGACCTTGCGGGCGACGTCGGAAAAGCTGTGGTCGCGGCCGGACAGGACCTTCGGCGGTCCCTTCAGCTCCGGCTGAAAGTTCTCGCTGAAATAGCTCTCGATGGCGGCGCGGCCGGCAGCGGTCTCGAGATCGCCGCTGGCGACGATCTGGCCGTCCTTGCGAATGGTCAGGCGGTTGGTCGCGTCGTCGAACCGGCTGTCGAGGGACGCCAGCCGCTTATTGCGCGCCAGCATCAGAAACTGGATTTTCGGCTTCCACTGCGGCGCCTCAGGGTCGAACCCGCTCGGCCCGTTCTCGATGGCGTAGCGGCGGTCGGCGGGCAGGGTGTGGCCGCTCCGCAAGGCGACGCGGGTCAGGCGCTCCGGTGTCAGGCCCTTAATCGGGTAGCGGTAGAGGCCGGTAATCTCGGCGGTGCGGCTGGCTGTCATGCCGCTACTTAGGGGATTCGACGGGCCCGCGCCAAGCGGCTCATGAGCGCACGAAATTGTGAACTCGCCTCTTTCGCATCCGCAACCCGCTTCCCACATTTGCCTCAGGCCGGCGGCCACGCCGGCAAAAGAGACCCGTTACCGGTTGAGAAACGTCAATGCGGTAATCGGAAACCCAGTGAAGATGCCATTTGGGGTGCCTGAGAGGGCCCCAGGGGCAGGCCGAGGGATAGAAAAGACATGAATATCGAGAAATACACCGAACGCTCCAGGGGCTTCATTCAGTCCGCGCAGTCGCTTGCGATGCGCGAGGGGCACCAGCAGTTCTCCACCCTGCACGTGCTGAAGGTCCTGCTGGACGACACTGAGGGGCTGGCTTCCGGCCTGATCGACCGAGCCGGCGGCAATTCCCGTGCAATCCTGAAGGCGACCGAGGACGCCCTGAACAAGGTGCCGAAGGTCTCCGGCGGCGGCGCCGGCCAGATTTATCTGGCGCCCGAGCTCGCCCGCACCTTCGACGCGGCCGAAAAGGCCGGCGAGAAGGCCGGCGACAGCTTTGTCACGGTCGAGCGGCTGCTGCTCGGTCTTGCGCTGGAGAAGACCAGCGAGGCCGGCACGATCCTCAACAAGGGCGGTGTCACCCCGCAAAATCTCAATGCGGCGATCGAGGCGCTACGCAAGGGCCGGACTGCGGACTCCGCGACCGCCGAGAACGCCTATGACGCGCTGAAGAAATATGCCCGCGACCTGACCCAGGCCGCGCGTGACGGCAAGCTCGACCCTGTCATCGGCCGCGACGAGGAGATCCGCCGCACCATCCAGGTGCTGTCGCGCCGGACCAAGAACAATCCGGTCCTGATCGGCGAGCCCGGCGTCGGCAAGACCGCCATCGCCGAGGGGCTTGCGCTGCGCATCGTCAACGGCGACGTGCCGGAGAGCCTCAAGGACAAGAAGCTGCTCTCGCTCGACCTCGGTGCGCTGATTGCCGGTGCAAAATATCGCGGCGAGTTCGAGGAGCGGCTCAAGGCCGTGCTCCAGGAAGTCACCGCGAGCGAGGGCAGCTACATCCTGTTCATCGACGAGATGCACACGCTGATCGGTGCCGGCAAGGGCGACGGCGCGATGGACGCCTCCAACCTGCTCAAGCCGGCGCTCGCCCGCGGCGAGTTGCACTGCATCGGCGCGACCACGCTCGACGAGTACCAGAAGCACGTCGAGAAGGACGCGGCGCTGGCGCGGCGCTTCCAGCCGATCTTCGTCAGCGAGCCGTCGGTCGAGGACACCATCTCGATCCTGCGCGGGCTGAAGGACAAGTACGAACAGCACCATGGCGTGCGGATCTCCGATTCCGCGCTTGTGGCCTCCGCAACGCTGTCCAACCGCTACATCACCGACCGCTTCCTGCCCGACAAGGCGATCGACCTCATGGACGAGGCCGCGGCGCGGCTGAAGATGCAGGTCGATTCCAAGCCGGAAGAGCTGGATTCGCTGGATCGCGAGATCATCCGGCTCAAGATCGAGCAGGAGGCGCTCAAGAAGGAAAGCGATCCGGGCTCCAAGACCCGGCTCCAGACGCTGGAGAAGGATCTTGCCGAGCTCGAGGAGAAGTCTGCGGCGCTGACGGCGCGCTGGAGCGCGGAGAAGAGCAAGCTCTCCGATGCCCAAAAGCTGAAGGCCGAGCTCGACGGCCTGCGGGTCGAGCTGGCCAACGCCCAGCGGCGCGGCGAATTCCAGCGCGCCGGCGAGCTGGCCTATGGAAGGATCCCGGAGCTCGAGAAGAAGCTCGCGGCTATCGAGGCCAAGGAAAACGCCGGCGAGATGATGGAGGAGGCTGTTACCGCCAACCACATCGCGCAGGTGGTCTCGCGCTGGACCGGCGTGCCCGTCGACAAGATGCTGGAAGGCGAGAAGGAGAAGCTCCTGAAGATGGAGGAGCAGCTCGGCAAGCGCGTCGTTGGTCAGGCCGAGGCCGTGCGTGCGGTGGCAACCGCCGTGCGCCGCTCGCGTGCAGGCTTGCAGGACCCGAACCGGCCGACCGGCTCGTTCATGTTCTTGGGGCCCACCGGCGTCGGCAAGACCGAGCTGACCAAGGCGCTGGCGGAGTATCTGTTCAACGACGAGACCGCGATGGTCCGCCTCGACATGTCCGAATACATGGAGAAGCATTCGGTCTCGCGTCTGATCGGCGCGCCTCCGGGCTATGTCGGCTATGACGAGGGCGGCGCGCTCACCGAAGCGGTGCGGCGTCGGCCCTACCAGGTGGTGCTGTTCGACGAGATCGAGAAGGCGCATCCTGACGTCTTCAACGTCCTGTTGCAGGTGCTCGACGACGGCCGCCTGACCGATGGCCAGGGCCGCACCGTCGATTTCCGCAACACGCTGATCATCATGACCTCGAACCTCGGTTCGGAATTTTTGGTGAACCAGCCGGAGGGCGAGGACACCTCGGCCGTGCGCGAGCAGGTGATGGGAATGGTGCGTGGGCATTTCCGCCCCGAATTCCTCAACCGTGTCGACGAGATCATCCTGTTCCACCGCCTGCAGAAGAGCGAGATGGGCCGGATCGTCGAGATCCAGTTCGCGCGGCTGCAGAAGCTGCTCACCGATCGCAAGATCACGCTGACGCTCGATGCCGCAGGGCGCGACTGGCTCGCTGCCAAGGGCTGGGATCCCGCCTACGGCGCACGTCCACTCAAGCGCGTGATCCAGCGCCACCTCCAGGACCCGCTCGCCGAGATGATCCTCGCCGGCGACGTCAGGGACGGCGACAGCGTTGCGATCTCGTCTGAAGGCAACGTGCTGACCTTCAACGGCAAGGCGCCGCAAACCGCGGAGATCGCCCAGTTCGAGGCGCCGGTGTCGAAGCGGAAGTTGAACTGAGCGCTTCTGCTACCTGAAACAACAAGCCGCCCCGGAGAGGTTCACCTCTCCGGGGCGAATTGTTTGGTGGAATCTGCTGGCTAGAGCATGATCCGGAAAAGTGCGTAGCGGTTTTCCGAAAAGATCATGCTCAAACAATAACCTAAAGCGCGATGACGATTCATCCCAATCCCATCGCGCTTTAGCTGACTGGGGACGCGGAGCCCGGAGAGGCCGGACCTTCCTCGTCGTCAACCTGCTCGAGCTCCGACAGAATATCCACGAGCTCGCGCACGCGGCCTTGCGCCAGCGGACGGAGATCGTTGATCATCGGCTCGTCATTGGCGAGCCAGGCCTGGGCTTCGGCGAGTTCCTCGACGGTTGCGCCGGTTCCGATGATCTGGGCAATGGTGACATCATCGGCCCGGTCCACGGCCTTGACGACGTCATCACGTGAGAGGCGCGTCATGGGCGATCCTCCTGCTGCTCGGCTTCCGTCAGCGTCTAACCGGGGAACCCACGCGTGGTTCCCGGTCATGTTTTGCCCGGCGAATGTTACTTCCTCACCGCCTTGTAGATCGCGTTCTCCATGTCCGAGCTGAAGTAGATGACGCCGCTCGCGCCGATCGCGACGCCTGTCGGGATGTGGGTCGGCAGGCCGCCCGGCGCCCCCGTCAGGCCGATCGGGAGATTGGCCGCGATCTCCGTCACCTTGCCGGTCTCCGGCGCGATCTCAATCAATCGTTTGGCGCCGACTTCCGCCACGATCAGCTTGCCGTCGCTGGCGCGCGCGATGCCTTCGGGCATTTTCAGCTCCTTGGCGAGCACGGTCTTTTCGCCGTTCTTGTCGATCCGGGAGACGGCGCCGGAGAAGGCTTCGGTGACGTAGACCTCGCCGGTCGCTCCGCCGACGAGACCCACCGGTCCCTCGAGATCGCCGATCAGCGTGGCGCGATCCTTACCATGCTCACCGCTCACCCTGACCAGCGATTTGGTGCCGAGCTCGGCCACCAGAATGTTGCCGTCCGCGAGCACGATCGCGTCATGCGGGGCCTTGAAGCCGTGCAGCATGTCGCGCGTGGCGCCGGTCTTGCCGTCGATCACCTGCACCGTACCGGTGAACCAGCTCGACAGGACCACGTCGTTGCCCTTCGCCGTCGCGCTCATCGGATATTCGAGGGTGACGTCGGCGGCGTGCATGCGCGCCTTCTCGGTGACCTCGCCGGTGGCACCGTCCACCGTGCGATAGGCGAATACGTCGGCGACGTGGATGGTATCCTTGCCGTTGTCCGAGGTGACGCCGATGCCGCCGGGCAAAGCGAGCTTGCCGATGATGATCTGCTTCGCCTGGCCGGTCGCCGGATCGACCTCCTGGATGCCGTTGTCGGCCATGTTGGAGACGTAGATGCGGTCCTTGTCGTCGATCGCGAGATTGTCCAGCGACGGCTTCAGTTGCGCGACCATGGTCTTGGCGCCGGATTTGGGATCGACGCGGACGAGCTGCCCGAGCGCGGTGTCGACCACAAAGAGGTTGCCCTTGGAATCGAAGTTCACCGCAGCCGGGACCTTGAAGCCATCGGCGACGACGGTCAGCTCGGCCTTGTCGACGTCGACTTTGGCGACCTGTCCCTTGAACCAGAGCGGACCGTAGAGCTTGTCGTCCGGGCCGAACTCGAAACCGTTGAGGCCGCCCATCTTCTCCATGATCTGGCGGGGCGGTTTGACGCCCTCGACGTCGATCTCGTAGAGCGTGTCGCCGAGGAAGACGGTGGTGGCGTAGAGCCTGCCGTCCTTGCGGAAGGCGAGCGAGTTGATGCCGGGAAGGCCGGAGGCAAGCTTCTTGATCGGGCCGTCGCCCTTGCGCGCATAGAGATCGCCGCCGAGGAAGCCGGTCCAGGCCATGGTGCCGTCGGGCGCGAACGCGATGTCGTCGGCCATTCCGATCGGAGCCGGGATTGCAACCTTGGCGGTACCGCCGGCGATGTCGACCTCGTAGAGCGCGGCGCCCGCGACGCTGCCGGCAAACAGATGGCCGGCCTTGTCGATGCCGAGCCCATGTACGCCGTGGAATGCGGAGCCCGGGACGAGTTTGGTGACCTCCCAGGTTGCTGGCAATGTCTCAGCCGATGCACTCGTGATGGAGAAAATTGCAGCAACCAGGGCTGCGCAGGCGAACCTGTCCTTCATGGCGAGACCTCCCATTTTCGGAAAGTATTCGCCCGTCACGCCGCTTTGGCAAACGAAACTTGACGTTGTAACGCCGCGAAGCGACTTCATTTCACTAGTGTTGTGACTCCGACAGTTCATTCCGTCATTCCGGGGCTCGAGCGGCGCGAGGGAGCCCGGAATCCATTGGGCCACAGAGTACGCGGGCAAATGGATTCTCTGATGCGCAATTGCGCATCATAGCTCACGCCTTCGTTGCGCCCCGGAATGACATTGAGTGAATCAGACGTCAGAGAGACAGCACTCGCGTCGCCTCCAACTCGCATTCGATATCCGGGTGATGGCGCCGTTGCGGCCGCTCATCATCGCTTCGAGCCGGCCGCGGTCTTTCGAGGTTTGCGTATCGGACCTTCCAGCAAGTGGCCGCGCGGCAATCGCGATTGAGCGTCCAACAGTTCCATCGTCCCAGCCCGACGAGGGGCGCCGGAACCGTTCGATTTGATGAAACTGGTGCGGTGGACTGGGGTTGCCCCCAGAGCAGCACAGGATATTGCCATGAAACAAGATCTTGTCGCCCACAATCATCGTGTCTTTGACGAGCTTCATCCCAAGATCTACGGGGCAGCGGTCGGCCTTGTCGTATGGTTCGCGTTCATGGCCTGGGTGCTGTTTGACCGCAGCAGTGACATCAGTCTTTCCCTCGGCCTCGTCACGTTGCTGTTCGTAGTCGCGATCCTGCTGCCCTGGGCCCTTTCGCGGCTCTGGAGGAGGTATCGGATGCCGTACGAGCCGCATCTGGGGCCGACATCACTGCACGACTGGGAGGCCGGCGAATTCAAGGTCTGGGGTGCAAAACTTCGCGGCTCGCATGCCGCGATCGACGTCCTGTTGCCGCTGGCGGCCGTCTCGTTCGGCCTGACGGCGATCGGGATCGTCTTCGTGATCGTGCGGGCGTGGGCGCTGCCGTAGCTCTCCGGCGCCGGATTGCCGGATACGGCGGAAGTATATCTGCAGAATGGCCCCGCCCGCGCCGTGGTGCGGACGGGACTTCGCTTGCTACCGGCTTGTCGTCAGCCGCGGCGGGTTCTGGGACATCATCCAGAGTTCGACCGCAGCAAGCACAGCCACCAGGATGCCGACCACGACGTGCACCGTCATTGCCGTCTTGGCGCCCTGGAACCCGAGCACCCAAGGCGCAATAAGCGTCCACAGGCCGACGATCAGGTTAAGCCACTCCTCCCACACCGCGAAGGCTGCGAGCGCCGCGATGGCTAGGATCGCAATTACAATGCCCGCGACATACGCGTTCTGAGAGGCTGCTCCGGCATCGAATCCGAATATCCAGGGCGAGAAGAACAGGAATGCGCCGAGGATCAGGTTCGCGACGTCGCACCATTTTGCGTTCGTCCAGTTCTCCATGACATCCTCCATTAGCTCCGCCCCTTATGCGAAAATAACCGGGCCACCGTCCAGCGTGTTCCTTGCGGTTCCAGCGAAATTGAATGAAGGAGCGGAACGCGCGGCACCTGATGTGACGCGGCAAGCCGCCTCGCCACGAAGTTCGCTCAGCTGGCTTAGCGGTTGATGACCTGCAGCGGCCCGCCGGTTGCGTCCGACATGCGGGCGATGGCGCCGCCGCGACCGCTCATCATGCCGTCGAGCCGATCGCGCTCCTTCTCGAAGCTTGCGAGCATCGGGCCCTCCAGCGACCGGCCGCGCGGCAGCTTCACACGCATCGGATCGACGAAGCGGCCGTTGACCAGGATCTCGTAGTGGACGTGCGGGCCGGTCGACAGGCCGGATGAGCCGACGAAGCCGATCACCTGGCCCTGCCGCACCTTCTTGCCGACTTCCATGCCCTTGGCGAAGGCCGACATGTGGCCGTAGGCGGTCTCGTAGCCGTTGGAGTGCTTGATGCGGATATACTTGCCATAGCCGCCCTCGGGGCCGGCCTTCTCGATCATGCCATTGCCGGAGGCGAAGATCGGCGTGCCGTAGGCGGTGGCCCAGTCGACGCCGGTGTGCATCTTCACGTAGCCGAGGATCGGATGGCGGCGCCCGCCGAAGCCGGAGCGCATGATGGCGTTGTTGACGGGCTTCCTGACCAGGAACTTCTTCGCGCTCTTGCCGGTCTCGTCGTAGTAGTCGACGACGCCGTCGTCGGGGCTCTGGTAGCGGTAGTATTTCTTGGTCTCGCCCCCGACGGTCAGCGAGGCGAACAGCACCTCGTTCTTCTCGCTCGCGGTCACGCCCTCGTCTTCGCCGGCGTAGAACACGTCGAAGGAATCGCCCGGCTGCACCTTGCGCTGGAAATCGACGTCGTAGGAATAGATCTTGATCATGTCGTCGATGACGGGCATCGGCACCTTGTTGCGCATCGCGGTCTCGTAGATGCTCTGGTAGAGCCGCACGCCGGAGCCGTCATCGTCGTCATCGTCGTCGCTGTTGGCGTTGGCCGTAGCGTCGGCGACGGTGTTCATGCTGGAGACGTCGACCGCGACGTATTTGCCGAGATCGGACAGCGCCGCGATCGCCTCGACCATGGTGTCGTTTGCAACCACCACGCGATAAGGCTGCAGCCGCGCGCCGGGGCTTGCGGGCGCCATCAGGATGCGCAGCTTCTCGCCTTCCTTCAGGCCGCCGTCGCGGCCGCGCGGACCGAGCGTTGCGGTGATCGCCTTGATCTCGTCGGCGGTGGCGCCGAGATCGCGCAGCACGCCAGCGACGCTGTCGCCCTTCTTGACCATGTGGACGCGTTCGCCGTTGGGATTGCCGCCGGTGATCTGCTCCTTGGTCTTGGGCAGCAGCGTGACGTTTTCCGGCACCACGCGCGTCTCGAAGCCGGCATAGGGGTCGGACGACGACACTTCGGTAGCATAGGCCATCTTCATGTCGGACGCCCCGGTCGCGCCGGAGACGTCGGCGGTGGCATTGGCGAGCGAGGCGTAGCGCACCCCGCCATTGCCGCGCCAATTGGCGGCATCACGCACCCGCATCAGGATGTCGTCGAGCGCCACCACCGCGGAGATCTTGGCCTTCGGCAGCACCGGCGACAGGTCCTTGGTGACGAAGGAGACCTCGGCGTCGGGTTCGACCGCTTCCGGATTGTTCGGATCGTCGGAGGCGGTCTTCGGATCGGAGCCGACGTCGGTGAGCAGGCGCTGGGCGTTGAACGGCGGGATCTTCGCCGACAGATCGCTCGTCGTCATCGACAGATTGCCGGCGATGCGGACGAAGGGGCGCACCCGCATCACGTCGCGATTGCCGACGCGGGCGACCGTGGAGACGCGGACGATGTTGCGCGAAGCCGTGGATTCGCTCGGCGGCGGCAGGCGGTCGCTCTTGTGCAGCGAGGCGGCGCGATCGGCTGCGCCGAATGCACCGCGCAGCGCGCCTTCGACCCGCTCCGGCACCTTGGCGAAGGTCATCTCGCCGTCGAGTGACGCGAAAACGGCGCCGCCGATCAGGGCCGCGCCGCAGAGTCCGGTCAGAATCGTCCCGCTGAACCATTGTACCGAGACGCGGCGGCGGTCGATGACGGCAGCTTCAGAACCATCGACGGACAGCGGCGGCTCGTGGCCGAGATCGATGATCCCGGTCTCACGCCCGTAAGCGCCGCGTGACGTCCTGTGGTTCAACCCAAGTCCCCCAATTCAACGACCCAAAAACCCCGCCTCGAGCCTTTTCCCGGTCGCCCTCTTCGAGGCGTATCGCAGGAAAAAGGCAAGCCGCATAGGCGTTCGCGGTCAGAAGGCCCCGATGACGGGCCGGCCGAAATTACGAACAGCTAAACGGAAAAAGGTCTCTCGATGTCTCTCGAACGCCGGAAGAAGGCCGCGTCATCTGCAAGATCGCCTTCCTCTGACCCCATGAAAACCGCCGGCAGCCCCCACTGGCATCCCGCGATTCAAGCTTGTCTCTTATCAGAACGCCGCGGGATTGTGGCTCAAGTACGGCGCCAAATATGGAAAAGTTTCCTGAAGGGACGGGCGCGGGAGGCCGCCTCGGAAGGGTACCCAAGCCGCCTCCCAGGCGTCCGACCAAGTGCCCTCCCAGGTGCCCCTCCCAGGCACCCTCCCAAGTGCCCTCCCAAGCCCCTCCGGAGCCCGCTGGGGCGCAAACTTTTTTTCAGTTTTTTCTCCGCGCAAGCTCCCTTCGTGCGCCCCGCGCCCCGCTAACCGACTGGAATCGCGCGAATTTTTCAGCCAATCCACTGTGCGACGATTTGTTGACGATTGGCGTTGACAGCTCGGAAGGTGGGGCCTATAAACCCAACCACTGAGCGCGGCGCCGCCGGGTCACTGACCAAGGCGAGCGAACGCGCCACTGATGCTCCTCACCTTGTTGAGTGACACAACAATCGACACCAGTCGGTTGGAGTTCATTCATCGTCGGTAAGGGTGTCGGAACCCTTCCTCCCAGGAAGGTTGGGGCCTCCACGGTCCCGGGCTGTTTGACAAGTGAAGATGAAGAAAGAGAAACGTGGACGGCGGAGTCCTTGCGGGTCTCGCTTCTGAAAAGCTTCGGCTTTTCTGATCGAGACCGGACGAAAGACTTCGGCGGTACACGTTTCAAAGGTAACACCATGACCTCTTCATTGAGGTCAGTTCGCAAGCGATGTGAATCGCTTCGCGAGTATGGTGGGACCTCGTCAAACGTTGTGATCAGCCGGTTCAAAGTTCAAGTCCAACTTGAGAGTTTGATCCTGGCTCAGAGCGAACGCTGGCGGCAGGCTTAACACATGCAAGTCGAGCGGGCGTAGCAATACGTCAGCGGCAGACGGGTGAGTAACGCGTGGGAACGTACCTTTTGGTTCGGAACAACACAGGGAAACTTGTGCTAATACCGGATAAGCCCTTACGGGGAAAGATTTATCGCCGAAAGATCGGCCCGCGTCTGATTAGCTAGTTGGTGAGGTAATGGCTCACCAAGGCGACGATCAGTAGCTGGTCTGAGAGGATGATCAGCCACATTGGGACTGAGACACGGCCCAAACTCCTACGGGAGGCAGCAGTGGGGAATATTGGACAATGGGGGCAACCCTGATCCAGCCATGCCGCGTGAGTGATGAAGGCCCTAGGGTTGTAAAGCTCTTTTGTGCGGGAAGATAATGACGGTACCGCAAGAATAAGCCCCGGCTAACTTCGTGCCAGCAGCCGCGGTAATACGAAGGGGGCTAGCGTTGCTCGGAATCACTGGGCGTAAAGGGTGCGTAGGCGGGTCTTTAAGTCAGGGGTGAAATCCTGGAGCTCAACTCCAGAACTGCCTTTGATACTGAAGATCTTGAGTTCGGGAGAGGTGAGTGGAACTGCGAGTGTAGAGGTGAAATTCGTAGATATTCGCAAGAACACCAGTGGCGAAGGCGGCTCACTGGCCCGATACTGACGCTGAGGCACGAAAGCGTGGGGAGCAAACAGGATTAGATACCCTGGTAGTCCACGCCGTAAACGATGAATGCCAGCCGTTAGTGGGTTTACTCACTAGTGGCGCAGCTAACGCTTTAAGCATTCCGCCTGGGGAGTACGGTCGCAAGATTAAAACTCAAAGGAATTGACGGGGGCCCGCACAAGCGGTGGAGCATGTGGTTTAATTCGACGCAACGCGCAGAACCTTACCAGCCCTTGACATGTCCAGGACCGGTCGCAGAGATGTGACCTTCTCTTCGGAGCCTGGAACACAGGTGCTGCATGGCTGTCGTCAGCTCGTGTCGTGAGATGTTGGGTTAAGTCCCGCAACGAGCGCAACCCCCGTCCTTAGTTGCTACCATTTAGTTGAGCACTCTAAGGAGACTGCCGGTGATAAGCCGCGAGGAAGGTGGGGATGACGTCAAGTCCTC
>NZ_PSRT01000097.1:27500-31951 GCF_004212635.1 Bradyrhizobium genosp. SA-3
CGCTGAAGACACCTGCGCCGCAGATCGAGAACAAGGGCAACATCGAGCTCGTCGGCAAGTACTACGACAAGCTGGTCGCCGCGCTTGGTGACGACGAGAATTGAGAGGCTCGGTGACGCGTTCTATGCGCGTCACACCCCCGCTGTCATGCCCCGCGAACCGAATACTCCTGAGTCGTCCTGGCGAAAGCCAGGACCCATTACCCCAGGGAGGAATCGCGGCGCGAACTGGTGACCACGAGTCTTCGCACAACTCCCTTTTGGGGTAATGGATCCTGGATCGGCGCTCGCAATACTCGCTTGTCCAGGACGACGACGGAGAGATTGGTCGGATTGACTCATAAACCGAAAGCCCCGGAGACATCTCCGGGGCTTTCGTCGTTTCGCCGCTTGCCGCGCGATGCAGCTACGTCCTTGTCCGCATTCGCATCATGAAGCTGTCGAAGCTCAGCTCCGCGACCTGCATCCAGGCCAGCGACTCGCTGCGATAGGCGGTGAGGCTGGCATACATCTTGGCAAAATGCGGGTTGCTCTTGGCGAGATCGGCGTAGACCCCATTGGCCGCGCCGTAGCAGGCTTCGAGCACCTCCTGCGGGAACGGCTTGAGGATCGCACCGGCAGCCAGCAGACGCTTCAGCGCCGGCGGGTTGACCGAATCGTACTTGCCCGTCACCCAGGTGAAGGTATCCAGCGATGCCGCGCTGATTGCAGCCTGATAGTGCTTCGGCAGCGCATTCCACTTTTCGAGGTTCATGAGGTTGTGGCCCTGGCCGGTGCCTTCCCACCAGCCCGGATAATAATAATACTTCGCCACCTTCACGAAGCCGAGCTTCTCGTCGTCATACGGTCCCACCCACTCCGCCGCATCGATCGTACCCTTCTCCAATGCGGGGTAGATATCGCCGGCGGCGATCTGTTGCGGCACGCCACCCAGCTTCGAGATGATGGTGCCCGCGAAGCCGCCGACGCGGAATTTCAGCCCCTTGAGGTCATCAACCGTCTTGATCTCCTTCCGGAACCAGCCGCCCATCTGGGCGCCGGTCGAGCCTGTCGGCACGCCGATCGCGTTATGCTCCTTCAGGAGCTCGTTGAGCATGTCCTGACCACCGCCCCATATCAGCCACGAGATGTGCTGGCGCGTGTTGAGCCCGAACGGCAGCGAGGTGCCGAAGGTGAAGGCGGGATTCTTGCCCCAATAATAGTAAAGCGCGGTATTGCCCATCTCGACCGTGCCGTTCGAGACGGCGTCGAGCACCTGCAATCCCGGGACGATTTCGCCGGCGGCGAAGGGCTGGATCTGGAACTTATTGTCGGTGATCTCGGCGACGCGCTTGCAAAAATATTCGCAGCCGCCGTACAGCGTATCCAGAGATTTCGGCCAACTCGCCGCAAGCCGCCATTTCACCTCGGGCATCGATTGCGCGATAGCCGGTGCAGCAACTGCGCTTGCGGCAAGGCCCAGCCCGCCTGCCGTCAGGAATTTACGACGTTCCATGCATTTCCCTCCTGTGATGTCGAGTCCTCGACGAGGGGATCGCGATCTTGGCGCCGCTTTGTCTTCGCCGCTGGCCGACGTTTCTTGGTGTCCGAAATTCAAGTGTCCGGATCGCAGTCAGGATGACCAAAGGGCGACGGCAAAGCAAGCGCACTTTTGGTTGTGCTGCCGGCGACGCCCTCAATGCTGCGCTGCGAACGCAGCCTCCATGGCCTTGCGTGTTTTCACTGTTTCGTTGCCGGCATCGAACTCGACGTCGCCCCAGCGCACTACCGCGCCATGCGCGACGTCATGCCTCAGCTTCACGCCGTGCGCGAGGCCGATCGGCAGTGCGCCGGCCTTCAGGCTCGCGACCGCCGGTACCAGCTTGCCCCATACCGTGTAGCCGCCTTCGCCATCCAGCATCTCGCCGGCGCGCAGATTGCGTTTTGCCACAGCCGCGACATCGCCGCGGAAGCCGTAAGGCTGGCCGGTCGGCTCGCCCCGCAGCGCCGCCGACAGCACCGAGATGTTCAGCTCGAGCCCGATCAAATGGTAGGGCTTGTACATCGCCGCGAAGCGTCCGCTGGCGTCGGTTTTCAGGCCGTATTGCCTGAAGCAGTCGGCAGCATAATCGTTCGGCGCCTCCAGCACGACATAGACGCCCCAGCGCAGGTCGCGAAACACCGGCCGGCCGTCGCGCTCGAGTGAAGAGACCACTTCCACCACGCCCGATCGCTCCAGCACGCCGCCGCGCGAGCGCGGCCGCATGATGTGCGGCAGATCGTCGACGCCGCAGGGCGGAAACAGCAAGCCGTCCGCGGGGACGTCGAGGGCGCAGGCATTGGCGATCGCGGCCATCTCGATCGCCGATTTGGTGCCGTCGAGGAAGGAGTTGAACATCTGCGGGTTCATGCCGGCCGACTGCGCTTCGCCTGCGGTGAGGCCGTAATGCTGCCAGACGCCATCGGGCGTCACGTCGTGATAGGCCGGCAGATATTTTGTGCCCTTGCCGGCAGCGACGACGTGGAATCCTGTCGCGCGCGCCCAATCCACCATCTCCGCCGTCAGCGCTGGCTGATCGCCATAGGCGAGCGAATAGACCACGCCCGCTTTTCGCGCTCCCTCCGCGAGCAGGGGGCCCGCCAGCACGTCGGCCTCGACATTGACCATCACGATATGCCTGCCGGCCGCAATCGCAGCGCGCGCATGCTTGATGCCGACGGCGGGATTGCCGGTCGCTTCCACCACCACGTCCATCGCGCCGCCGGCGATGGCGCGCACACCGTCATCGGTGAAGGTGGTCGCGGCGATGCGGTCTGCGTCCCAGCCGACGGTGCGGCAGGCCTCGCGTGCCCGATCGCGGTCGATGTCGACGATGACAGGCACCTCCAGCCCCGGCGTGTGCGGCACCTGCGCCAAAAACATCGAGCCGAATTTCCCGGCGCCGATCAGCGCGACGCGAACGGGCTTTCCGGCGGAAGCGCGGGCCTGCAGGAGGCGGAAGAGGTTCATGTTGATATCCGATCATGATCGTGTCCCGGACGCGGTGCAGCGCTTCTTCAGCGCTGCTCCGCAGAGCCGGGACCCAGTGCGAGGGAATTCGGCGCGGCGTGGGCCCCGGCTCTGCAGCGCATCGTCGAAGGAGACGCTGCGCCGCGTCCGGGGCACGAGAGCAATCTACTCCGCCGCCTGCCGCGGCGCACGGGCGAGCCGCAGCAGGGCGTCGTCGTCCACCGGCTTGATCGGCGCGAAATCGCGATGCGCGATGTACTCCGGCCGCGTCGG
The DNA here is from genome assembly GCF_004212635.1 of Bradyrhizobium genosp. SA-3. Lineage (GTDB taxonomy): Bacteria > Pseudomonadota > Alphaproteobacteria > Rhizobiales > Xanthobacteraceae > Bradyrhizobium. The sequence continues at coordinate 30,762 of NZ_PSRT01000097.1, forward strand.
CGTGCGGATGTAGTTCGAGACCGCGTTCAGCGTCAGATACACGATCTTGCGCGGATAGGGCGTGATGTTGCCGGCCGAGCCGTGCACGAGATTGCCGTGGAACATCAGCATGCCGCCGGGCTTGCCCGTGGGGGCCACGATGCCGCCCTGCTTGACGAGCCGCGTCACGGTGTCCTCGTCCAGCGTCCATAGCGGATAGGACGTGGTGGCGAGGTCATGCGAGGCTTCGAGATCGCCGGCGTTCTGGCTGCGTGGCACCAGCATCAGGGGGCCGTTGATCGGCATGACTTCGTCGAGGAAGATCGCGATGTTCATCGCGCGCGGCTCCGGCATGCCGTCGTCGCGCTTCCAGGTGCCGTAATCCTGGTGCCACTGCCAGACGTCGCCGGTGAAGGCCGATTTCGCGTTGATCTTGAACTGGTGCATGTAGACCGGCTCGCCGAACACCTGCTCGACCGGCTCGATCATGCGCGGATGTGCGCCCAGGATGCCGAACGCCTCGTTGTAGAGATGCGCGGCAAAGGCGGTGCGCGGTGCGCCGCTCTTCTCGCGCCAGACTTCGGGCCGGTTGGCATCATAGATGCCGACCGCCTCGCGCGCGAGCAGATCGACCTCCTCCTGACTGAACAATTCGGGCAGGAACAGCCAGCCCTCGCGGTGGAAGAACTCCAATTGCTCCTGAGACAGTTTCATGGGTCGTCCTCCTGTTGCTTGTTTATCTGTTTTCTCTCTCGTCATGCCCGGGCTTGTCCCGGGCATCCACGTTCTTCGGGCGTCGAGCAAAGGCGTGGATGGCCGGGTCAAGCCCGGCCATGACGGCGCAGGTGCAACTACGCCGCCACCTCCTCAGTCGCCCTCAACCTTTCCTCAGTCATCCGTCCCGCCGTCTGCGCATGCGCCAGCGCCGCGCGTTCGGCGGCGTTCGCATCGCCCGCGAGAATGTGTTTGGCGATATCGGCATGCTCCGCCCAGGCGCTGCCGCGATAGTCGAGCTCGGCGAGCACCGTCGCCATCGAGCGGCGCATGTGCGGCCATTGCGGCGCCATCGTCTCCTCGATCACGGGATTGCCGGCGAGCTGATAGATGGCGCGGTGAAAATCGACGTCGAGCACGATGAGCTCGGCGAGCGTCGTGTTGCGGTCGATGCGGCGTCCGGCCGCGAGCGCCGCCTCCAGCCGCGCGCAAGCCGC
>NZ_PSRT01000098.1 GCF_004212635.1 Bradyrhizobium genosp. SA-3
CGGAGCCGATCGAGCTGCCGGTCAGCGCCGAAGAGCTCGCGGAGCGGCGCGAGCGCGTGGATCGTACCCTTCGTGCCGTGCTCGCCGAGCCCGACGCCGGTTTCCGCGCCATCGGCGTGCTGTATCAGGAGTTCGTGGTCCGCTGCCGCATCGAGGGGCTCGGCGCGGCGGTGCCTGATCTCAACGAATTCCGTCGCATGCTGACGCACGCCCGCGCCGGGCTCGGCACTGATCTCGCCGCCGACGACGCCTGGCAGGATGTGTCGCTGCGCGCCTCGATCCTGCCCGACGACATGCAGGGCGTGTTCATGATGATCGCGCGCGCGGCGAAGGAGGGCTGGCCGTGTCCCGGCGATGCCGCGATCGCGCGCGCCTATGGCTCGCACTCGCTGCGCCGCGCGCAGCGGCTGCTCAGCTATATGGAGGAGCAGGGCCTGATCGTCTGCCAGCTCGACGGCGGCGGCCGCCGGATCGTGACGCTGGTGGAGCTCGCCTGGGCGACGGCGCCGGGCGATCCCAATGGCGATGATGTGCCGGCGGAGCCCGCGCAGAGCGCGGCCGCGCTCTGAGCCGGCGGATTCAGGAGCGTCTCCTCACTTACGCCGCCTCGGTCGCATCGAAGCCGCGGGCTGCATCGGGCGAGCGCCGCGCGTCATCCGCGAACATGCGGCGATAGAGCAGAACCGAGACGAGCCAGGCGACCGCGAACAGCGCGATCACGACGAAGCCGACATTCGCCAGCGACTCGTTGAGGCCGTCGACGACCGCCCACACGCCGCCGGAAAAGCCGAGCCGATCGCCGATCAGGCCGAGCGCCTCAATGCCGCCGATGAAGAGCGCCACCGCGACCGAGGCCCCGGTGATCGTGAGGTTGTACCAGAGTTTTCGCAGGGGATCGACGAAAGCCCAGCGATAGGCGCTCACCATAAACGCGGAGTCTGCGGTGTCGACGAGCGCCATGCCTGATGCAAACAGCGCCGGAAAGACCAGGACGTCGGCGAGCGAGGTACCGCGCGCGGCTTCGCTGGCGGAGATGCTGAGCAGACCGATCTCGGTCGCGGTATCGAAACCAAGCCCGAACAGGAAGCCGAGCGGATACATATGCCCCGGCTTTGTCACCAGGCGGAACATCGGCCCGAGCAGCCGCGCCAGGGCGCCGCGATTGGCGAGCAGGGCATCGAGGCCTGCGGCGTCGTGAACGCCCTGCTCGCGAGCGATGCGAAACGTCCGCCAGAGGCCGGCGAAGATGACGAGGTTGATGGCCGCGATCACGAGCAGGAACAGCGCCGACACCGACGTGCCGATCAAGCCGCCGATCTCCTTGAGCAGGCTGTCGCCGCCAAGGCTCACGACGCCGAGCGCGAGGAGTATGGTCGCGACCACGACGACGGTGGAATGGCCGAGCGCGAAATAGAGTCCGACGCTGCGCGGCGCTCCGCCCGCCTGCATCAGCTTGCGCACGACATTGTCGATCGCCGCGATGTGATCGGCATCGACGGCGTGGCGGAGGCCGAAGACCCATGCCAGCAGCGCGGTCGCCATCACCGTCGGCCGGTCGCCGAACAGCGCGAAGGCCCACGCCCATGCGGCGATGTTGGCGGCGATGAGCGCGCCGAACAGCAGCGTCGCTCCGGGCTCGACCGCCCGCAAAGACCATCTCGTCACGACAATCATTCCGTCCGTTGTACGCCCCCGTCGCATCAGCGGTATGATATTTTCATATAATGATCACACTGACTAGCCCCGGAGAAAGTCGTCATGCCCGGGCTTGTCCCGGGCATCCACGTTCTTCGTGCCGCAAGACGTGGATGGCCGGGACGAGCCCGGCCATGACGATGGGGAGACGACGGCGCGCTCGAATTACTACGCCGCCTCCGAGCCGCCGAGATAGGCGTCGCGGATGCGGGGATCGTCTTTCAGTGTCCGCGCCGGGCCGGAGAGCACGATCTTGCCGGTCTGAAGCACATAGGCTTCATGTGCGATCTCGAGCGCGAGGCTGGCATTCTGCTCGACCATGAACACCGAGACGCCGTCCTGGTTGATGGTACGGATCAGCTCCAGCACGCGATCGACATAGAGCGGCGACAGTCCCATGGTCGGCTCGTCCATCACGATCATGCGGGGACGGCTCATCAGCGCCCGCGCCATCGCCACCATCTGCTGCTCGCCGCCGGAGAGCGAGCCGGCGCGCTGCGACAGCCGCTGGCCGAGCTTTGGGAACAGCGTGAGCATCCTGTCGAGATCCTGAGTCACCGCATCGCGATCGTTGCGCACGAAGGCGCCCATCAAAATGTTCTCGCGCACGCTCATGTCCGCGAACAGCCGCCGCGCCTCCGGCACCGAGGCGATGCCGCGGCGGACGATCTGCGGCGTGGTCAGCCCGATCAACGAGGCGCCGTCGAAGGTCACCTCGCCCGAGCGCGGCTTTACGAGGCCAAGGATGATCTTCATCGTCGTCGACTTGCCGCTGGCATTGCCGCCGAGCAGGCAGACGATGTGGCCGCGCGCGACCGATATCGACAGGTCGAAATGCACCTGGGCCTGGCCATAGAAGGTGTTGACATCAGACAGCGCCAGCAGCGGTGCGGGAGAAACGTTCGTCATGCCGCGCTCTCCTGCTCCGCCGTTGCGGAGAGGCCGTGGCCGAGATAGGCCTCAATCACCTTGGGATCGCTCCGCACCACTTCGCCCGGCCCTTCCGCGATCTTCTTGCCCTCATCCATGACGACGACGCGATCGGACAGCCGCATCACCATTTCCAGCTTGTGCTCGATCAGGAGGATGGTCAGCCCCTCCGCCTTCAGCTCGGCGACGAGAGCCTGCATCTCCGCGGTCTCGGTCGGGTTCATGCCGGCGGTCGGCTCGTCCAGCAGCAGCAGGCGCGGCTTCAGCGCCAGCGCACGCGCAATCTCGACGCGGCGGCGGTTGGCGTAGGAGAGACTGTAGGCGGGCTGGTCGATCCGCGGCAGCAGCCGTTCGCCGAAGCGGGCGAGAATGGCTTTCACCTCTTCGCGCAGCCGCTCCTCCTCGTCCCTGACACTCGCAGGACGCAGCAGCGCCAGCCCCAATTCCAGCAGCGGACCGATCACCGGCACCGCCGGCTTCACTGCGCGCAACCGCGTGTGGGCACCGATCAGGACGTTGTCCATGACACTGAGATTGCCGAAGACGCGGCCGAGCTGAAAGGTACGCGCGATGCCTTCGGCCGCCAGCCGTTCCGGCGAGAGACCCGTGATGTCCTGCCTTGCGAAGCTGACCGTACCGGCATCGGGCCGGTCGAGACCGGTCACGAGATTGAACAGCGTCGTCTTGCCGGCGCCGTTCGGGCCGATGATGCTGATCAGTTCGCCCCTGGCGAGATCGAGATCGATGGCATCGACCGCGGTGAGACCGCCGAAGCGGCGCGTCAGCCCGCGCAGGGACAACATGGGGATGTGCTGCTCGGACATCAGATCGTCCCCAGCAGGCCCTGCGGCCTGAACCGCACGAGCAGCAAGAGCACGATACCGTAGATCAGGATGCGATACTCCGCCGCGATCCGGAAGACCTCGGGCAGTCCGACCAGCGCCACCGATCCGAGAATCGCGCCGACGACGTTGCCGAGGCCGCCGAGGATGACGACGGTCAGCGCCAGGATCGACTGCTGCGTGTTGAAGGTCTCGTGGTTGATGTAGGAATAAAGATGCGCAGCGATGCCGCCGCTGACACCGGCAGCGAAGCCGCCGAAGATGAAGGCCAGCGACTTGTAGCGGTTCAGGCTCAGGCCATAGGCGCGCGCGGCGATGTCGTCGTCGCGGATGGCACGAAAACTGCGGCCGAGATGCGAGGCAAGCAGGCGGCCCTGAAGCAGCGCCAGCACGACCATCACCGCAAGGCTGAACCAGTAGATCGACGACGGGCTGATCAGGTCGTAGCCGAACAGCGACAGCGGCGGGATGCCGGAGATGCCGATCGGGCCGCGCGTGACGCTTTCCCAGTTCAGGATCACCAGCGACACGATCTCGCCGATGGCAAGCGTTGCAATCGAGACGTAATGCCCGCGCAAACGGAACGACGGCGAGATCAGGAGCGTGCCGAGCGCGGCGCTCATCAGGCCGCCGCCGATGATGGCGAAGCCGACCGAAACGGAGAAAGTCAGCGACAGCAGCGCGGCGGTGTAGGCGCCGATCGCGAGTAGCGCGGCATGGCCGAGCGAGACCTGACCCACCGTGCCCGCAACCAGCGTCAGGCTGAGCGCGAGCATGCCGAGCAGCCAGGCGTTGATCAGGGTCTGGAGCACGTAGAAGGACACCGGTAACAGCGGCAGGATCGCGAACCCACCGACGGCGACCAGCAAGGCCCAGCGCGGAATGCGCACCGGGCGGCTCGGCGCGATGAAGGTGCCGGTGAGCGGCTCCGGCGGCGCCTGCCGCGCGCTGGCGAACAGGCCATTCGGGCGCAGCGCGAGTACGATGACCAGCAGCAGGAAGGCGAACAGATTGCGGTAGCTGGTGCCGAACACGGCGACGCCGTAGCTCTCGACCAATCCGAGCAGCAAGCTGCCGACCACCGCGCCAGGCACGTTGCCGGCGCCGCCGACGACCTCCGCGACGACGCCCTTGAGCGTCGCCTGAAGGCTCATCGCGGTGTCGATCTGGTTGTAGTACATGCCGACCAGCATGCCGGAGACGCCGCCGAGCGCGGCCGCAATGCCGAACACGGCCTGATTGACGCGGTTGACGTCGACGCCCATCTGCATCGCGGCGTCACGGTCCTGCGCGGTGGCGCGCACCGCCCAGCCGAGCTTGGTGTAGCGCAGGAACACGAACAGCAGCAGCGCGCTGGTGATGCCGACGCTGGCGATGAGCAGATCAAGCGGCCCGATCGTGCCGTTACCGACCTGCAAGCGGACGTCCGGCAACTGGCTCGGCAGCGCGCGCGGATTGGGCGAGAAGGTCAGCATCACCAGCTGATCCAGCACGAAACTGATGCCGATCGTGGCCAAGAGCGGCGCGATACGCACCGAATTCTGCAGCGGACGCAGGCCGAACCGCTCGATGATCAACCCCACGATCGCGGCAGCGACGGCGACCACGATGATGGTGAGCGGCAGCGGCGTATGCAGCTGCACCACCGCGACCCAGCCGATATAGGCGCCGACGAGATAGATCGAGCCCTGGGCAAAGTTGATCAGCCGGCTGACGCCGAAGATCAGCGCGAGCCCGACCGCAACGAGGGCATAGACATTGCCGACGATCAGCCCATTGATCGTGTAGTCGAGCCAGGAAGCCACGCGAGATTTCCAGTGAGAGGAAGGGAGCCGAAGCGCTCGCTCCGGCCATCAATGTCAGGTCGGCTTGCCATCCCAGAGCGCAAACTGACCCTTGCGCACGACGAGCTCGGCGTTCATGGCGCCCTTGACGCGGCGGCTCTCGACGTCGAACGTCGCCGAGCCGAAGATGACGCTGGAGACGTCCTTCACCTTGGCGAAGGCGTCGCGGATGGCGCGGCGGTCGGTGCCGCCGATCTTGAGGACGGCAGCTGCCATGTTCATCGCGTCGTAGGAATAGGCGTTGAAGGCGTCGGGCTCCTGCCCACCATATTTCGCCTTGAAGCCCGCGATGAATTTCTTCACCTCGGGCCGCGGATCTTCGGGAAAATAGCGCGTGCCGAGATGGACGTCCTCGACCGCCTCGCCGCCAAGCTCCAGGAATTTCGGCGAGTAGACCGAGCTCGCCGCGCAGATGGTCTGCTTCAGGCCGACCTGGCGCGCCTGACGGGCGATCAGCGCGCCGTCGGAATAATAGGAGATCAGGATCAGCCCGTCCGGATTGGCATCGCGCACGCGCACCAGGGTGGAGCGAAAATCGCGCTCCTCCGCGATGTAGCCTTCGGTCACCGCGATCTCGGCGCCGTATTCCTTGGCCGCCTTGACGAAGTGGTCGCGGCTGGTGCGGCCCCAATCGGTGTTGAGGTGCAGCACCGCGAGCTTCTTCAGGCCGAGGCGCCTGACGGCGTAGGACGCCAGCAGCGGCTGCTCGTCGGCCTGGCTCACGGATGTGCTCCACATGAAGTCGCCGCCCTTGGTGAAATCGGGGTGCGAATTGGTGAAGCCGAACTGCACGAGGCCGCCGCGTTGATAGATCGGCGAGGCCGCCATCGAGGCGGGACTCGAGAAGTCGCCGAGCTCCATGACGATGCGGGGATCGGAGACGAATTTCTGGGCGATTGCCACCGACTGGCGCGGATCGCTCTGGCTGTCCTCGAATTGGTAGGCGAGCTTGCGGCCGTTGATGCCGCCGGCAGCCATGATCTCGTCGAGCGCGAGATCAAAGCCCTGCTTCCACTGCGCGCCATATTGCGCGTTCGGGCCGGTCAAGGGGCCGCTGACGCCGAGCAGGATCGGCTCGGAGGGTTGCGCGAAGGCTGCGCGCGAGAAGGCGGCTCCTGCCATCATGGTGGCGAGCAAGCCCTTGACCAGGGACCGACGATCGATGTTGCTCATGCACGGCTCCATCCATTCAGTGTTGAAACAAGCAGCAATTTCTATGCCGCTGAGATTGCCTATTTCGAGGGCTCACCCAGCGACAGCATCAGCCGGTTGGCCCAGTTGAAGAACGACGCGCCATTGATGACGTCGACGATCTCGGCATCATCGAGACCGGCGCGCCGCAGCTCCTCGACATTATCGGGGCCGAACGCGATCGGCGTTGCGGCCAGCGCCACCGACGCCTTGACGACGGCATTCCAGCGCTCGCCGAGATCGGCCTCGACGCCCTCTTCGAGCAGACGCTGCACGTCGTCGCGACGCTTGGAGTAAGTGCTGGCGAAGCGCGCATGCACGGAGGCGCAATAGATGCAGCCGTTGTAGCGCGAGGTTGCTGCCGCCGCGAGCTCGCGCTCGGCGCGCGGCAGGCCATCGGCGACGTTGTAGAAGATGTCCTTGTCGGTCTTGGTGCGGGCTTCCAGCACCTCGGGATCGCGCACCAGGAGGCGGAAATATTCCGACTTGGCGCGGGCGCGATCGACGAGGCCGGCGAAATGCCGCTCGGTCAATTCCGCCTCGGGCAGCGGATCGATCCACGACACCCAGCCGAGCTCGTCCTGGGTGAAGACGACGGGCGGATTGACATTGTTTGCAGCGCTCATGATGCGATCTCCTTACGCGCCGGCCGCGGTGCGGCCGAGCGAAGCGCCAAGCACGCGCAGGCCAGTGACGACGCGCAGCTGGAACGACAGGAACGCAACGAGCTGGGAGAAGGTGACGATGCCGGTGTTCGACCAGCCGGCGGCGAGCAGCGCCTTCATGTCGGCGGACGCGGCATCGCGCGGACGGAACACGAGAAGATGCGCATGCTCGAGCGCCGCAACAAGCCGGGCGCCGAGATTGGGCTTACGCTCTGCGCTCACGCGATAGATCAGGCCGGCCTTGTTCTCGATCGACAACGGGCCAGCCGGAAAGGCGCCATACGGGCCCGACGTCTTGCCGCGCTCGATCTCGACCTGGATCGCCGCGAGAAGCGCCGCTACATCCACATTCGCTGCAAGCTTCTCGCGATAGAAGGCTGCGACGGGAGACTCGCCATGGAGCCCGGTCACGAAGGCCGCGACCGCCGCGCGCTCCACAAGCGAGAAATCACCGACGTCGATCGGCTCGAACAGTGAAAGATAGCTCTTCTGCGCGTTCTCGCGCGCCTGAAGGCGGCGTGCGCGGATGGCATCCAGAGCCGATCCCGGTTCGATTCCGGCGAGCGTGTCGATGATATCTTTTGTTGCCATCATTCAGCCTCGTGCAACGCCATCCTGTTTCGTTCGGGATCAGCCCGCCAATGCCACACCAGGCGCCGTCCGAGTCCAGCCCAGCGCCGGCGCGACCTTCTCCGCGACCAGCTCGATCGAGCGCAGGATATAGGGATGCGGCGCGTCGACCGAATGCGCCTGGAACACCAGATCGGTCACCCGTTCCAACGTGGCATCGGTGCGGAGCGAGGCGATGACGTCGTCGGCCGCGCCGACATGGGTGTCGAACGCGGTGATCATCTCCTCGAGTGTCTCGCCGGGCCTGGCGTGGCCGCCCTTGAGGAATTGCGGCAGCGCGCGCCGCAGCCCGATATCGGCAAGGCGCATCGCCTCAGCCCGGTCGTCGGCGACGAAGACGCTGCGCGAGGCCATAATGCGCGGCTCGCGTCCTGGTGGCAGAGCTTCCAGATAGGCGTCGATGATCGGATTCTGGATCTCGGCCAGTGTTGCACGCGGCGCCTCCTTGGCCCGCGGCTGGGTGCGCGACAGCAACAAGCCATCGCCGGCCTTGCCGGCCCGGGCACCGCCCGCGACCGAGAATGTCGCCTGCCAGATCCGCTCGCACAATTGCGGCCGCTGCGGATAGAGCACGTCGCCACCATCAAGCGGCTTGCCGGCCAGCGCGGTGCGGACGACGTCGAGATTGCGGGCAAAGATCTCGTTGCGCTGCGCGTTATCGAGACCGAAGGCGGCGAAGGCCGACGGGTTGCCGCCGGTGCCGACGCCGAGCTCGAACCGGCCGTTGCAGAGCAGATCGAGCACCGCGGCATCCTCCGCCACTCTCACGGCGCTCTCGAGCGGCAAGGTAACGATGCCGGTGCCGAGGCGGATGCGCGAGGTCTGCGCGGCGACGTAGCCGAGGAAGGCGAAGGGCGACGGCAAGCCGCCTTCGCGCTCGTGGAAATGATGCTGCGCGATCCAGGCGGAATCGAGCCCCGCCTTTTCCGCGCGCACGATCTGCTCGGCCGCGAAGCGATATCGCTCGGCCGGCGGAGCCTCGTCGAGCAGCCGCGTGAAAAATCCCAGTCGTTTCAGGTTTGCAAAGCGTTTCATACGACCCCTGCCGGGCGAGAATGGGCCCCGATGATGTCGGTTGCCGCAGCTCCAGACAAGCGGGCATTGCGCAGGGCTGCCCGTCGGCATCGCCCCCTGCGCTGAAGCCTGGGCAGACTGCCTACCAGCTCGGCAGCACCGCGCCCTTGAACTTGGTCAGGACGAACTCCTTGACCTCGGGGGTGTGGTAGCTGTCGACGAGGGTCTTGACCCAGGGCTTGTCCTTGTCCGCGCTGCGAACGGCGATCAGGTTGACATAGGGCCCCTTCGGGTCCTCGCGCAGGATCGGATCCTTGACGGGATCGAGGCCCGCCTGAGTTGCATAATTGGTGTTGATCGCGGCGGCGTCGACATCGTCGAGCGCGCGCGGCGCCTGCGCCGCATCGACCTCGATGAATTTCAGCTTCTTGGGATTCTCGGTGATATCGAGCACCGTCGGCTTGAAGCCGGTGCCCTCCTTCAGCTTGATCACGCCCTTGTCGCGCAGCAGCAGCAGCACGCGTCCACCGTTGGTCGGATCGTTGGGGATCGAGACCTTGCCGCCCTCGGGAATATCGGCGAAGGCCTTGTGCTTCTTCGAATACACACCGATCGGGAAGTTCACGGTGAGCGCGACGGCCTCGATCTTGTAGCCGCGGTCCGCCTTCTGGTTGTCCAGGTAAGGCTGGTTCTGGAACGAATTGGCCTGGATCTCGCCGGCATCGAGCGCCGCATTCGGCACGACATAGTCGGAGAACTCGATCAGCTGGATGTCGAGGCCCTGCTTGGCGGCGATCGGCTTCACCGCTTCCAGGATCTGCGCGTGCGGTCCCGGCGTCACGCCGATCTTGATGGTCTCGGCGCTGGCTGCGGCCGACCATGCGGCAAGCACGGTCGCGAGGATCAGGGGAAGGCGAAACGACATCTTGGTCTCCGTAGGTCTTCGGCAATGATGGAACCGTATTCGCTTCTCTGCCGCGCGAAATCAATGAAATTGAAATCCATATTGGCAGGCCGTGGCGGGCGCACTTTCTCCATTCGGCACCAAACAGGAAACGAAATCGCGGCGGTGACGACGCCTTCCGCAGCGGCGCGTCACGGTGCTGGCGATCGGCGTTGTCAGCATCCGCTAAGGCCAGCGCTGCAAGGGGTCATGTGTGGCGATTTCCTGGCGGCTGCAATGAATCTCCGACTGGGGCAACATCACGAAACTTGATGCACCGGCTGCGGCCGGGTTAGCGTTTCGGCGCGGCCTTAGAACTTCCCCAAGTTCACGTAAGTTCGCACCGGATCGCCGCCTGGGTCTCTCGGGCGGCGATCCGGATCGTTGCCCGTGGCCTTCTCCACATCGTCATTTCGTCGCAGGGCCTTGCGGCCTTGCCGGCATTGCCCCCTTGTGCATCATGCAACATGATGGCTGCTGGCGACGATTTGTCTTCGAGGTGGAGGTCATCCGATGAACGAGAACGAAATCCGCAATCTGGTCGCGGAGGTGAAGCAAGGCACGCTGTCGCGACGCTCGTTCATCCAGAGAGTTGCCGCGATCGGAATCGCGGCGCCGATCGCGAGCCAGATCCTGGTCTGGCACGACGTGGCGATGGCGGACGCCAGGTTGCCGTACAAGCCGACCAAGGCCGGCGGCGGCGGCCCGCTCAAGCTGCTGTTCTGGCAGGCGCCGACCCTGCTCAATCCGCATTTCGCGATCGGCACCAAGGACCAGATGGCCTCGCGTGTCTTCTTCGAGCCGCTCGCCGGCTGGGACAAGGAGGGCAATTTGATCCCCTGCCTCACCGCCGAGGTCCCGACCAAGGCGAACGGCAGCCTTGCGGCCGACGGCATGAGCGTGATCTGGAAGCTGAAGCAGGGCGTCAAATGGCACGACGGCAAGCCCTTCACCGCCGACGACGTCGTCTTCACCTGGCAGTACGCCGCGGATCTCGCAACTGCGGCCTACACCACGGGATCCTACAAGGACATCAAGGTCGAGAAGATCGACGACTACACCATCAAGGTGATCTTCAAGGCGCCGACGCCGTTCTGGGCCGATCCCTTCGTCGGCTCGGTCGGCCAGATCCTGCCGAAGCATCATTTCAGCGACTATGCCGGCGCCAAGTCGCGCGAGGCACCGGCCAATCTGAAGCCGGTCGGCACCGGCCCGTACAAATTCGTCGAGTTCAAGCCCGGCGACCTGATCCGCGCCGAACGCAACGTCGACTATCACGTCAAGAACCAGCCGCATTTCGACACGCTCGAGATCAAGGGTGGCGGCGATGCGGTGTCCGCGGCGCGCGCCGTGCTGCAGACCGGCGAATATGACTTCGCCTGGAACATGCAGGTGGAGGAGGAGGTCCTCAAGCGCATGGAGGCGAGCGGCAAGGGCAAGCTCGACATCACGCCGTCCGGCAATGTCGAGTTCATCATCCTCAACACAACCGACCCGTGGACCGAGGTCGACGGCGAGCGTTCGAACGCCAAGACCAAGCATCCGACGCTGTCCGATCCGGCCGTTCGCCGGGCGGTCAACCTTCTGCTCGACCGCGATTCGATCCAGAAATTCATCTACGGCCGCGGCGGTGTCGCCACCGCGAGCTTCGTCAACGCGCCCAAGCAGTTCAAGTCACCCAAGCTCAAATACGAGTTCAGCATCGACAAGGCCAACAAGATCCTCGACGAGGCCGGCTGGAAGAAGGGCGCGGACGGCATCCGCGAGAAGGACGGCAAGAAGCTCAAATACGTCTTCCAGACCTCGACCAACGCCCCGCGCCAGAAGACGCAGGCCATCATCAAGCAGGCCTGCGAGAAGGCCGGCATCGAGATCGAGATCAAGGCGGTCACCGCATCGGTGTTCTTCTCCTCGGATGTGGGCAACCCCGACACCTACTCGAAATTCTACGCCGACATGGAGATGTACAACACCACGCAGCCGCAGCCCGATCCGGAGCGTTTCCTGAACCAGTGCGTCTCCTGGGAGATCGCCAGCAAGGACAACAAATGGCTCGGCCGCAACATCTCCCGCTATTCCGATCCCGAAGCCGACAAGGCCTACAAGGCCGCGCAGAACGAGCTCGACCCGGTCAAGCGCGCCGCACTGCTGATCAAGGTCGACGAGACCTTTTGCGAGGCCAACGTCTTCCTGCCGCTGCTCTCCCGCAACGTCGTCAACGCCAACGTCAACAACCTCATGGTCGACATGTCGGGCTGGGACGTCACGACGTGGAATCTAGCGAGCTGGTATCGCACCTGACGCCGCAGGCCCGGGAGAGCGCCACGTCGAGACGGGTTGCAACGCAATGGTGCGGACGTGGCGCCCTCCGCGCCATGACGGGAGGATCGTGGCCGGGAGGACGAATCATCCGATCGATGCCGCGAGAACGCGGCATCAATCCTCATGCCGACCCGCACGATCTGCGTTCTTGCGGTCCGCGACCTCACGCACGCACTCCGAGGTCGGGCCCGTCATGCTCTTCAGGCACAAGGCCAGCGTTCGAAGGCCGCATATTTGACGCCCTTCGTCGAGGAGGCAGAAGCGATCGCCGTATGCTTCCGGAGGTTCGAGCGTAGCCACACCGATGATCGCCACGAGCGCACCACCTAACATCAGCGCCGAAATCACGCGTCTGCGCCTGTCTCCAATGCCGCAGCATGATGGGTTTCGCAAAGGCTCTACCCATCCTACCTGCCCCGGCTCTCGCGCGCCTTCCCGAAACCAGCCATCATCTTTCCACTGTGTGATTCAGGTCACAGCAGAATCAAACGCCTGCGCCTACAACAAACGGGCATGGCCGCAAACAAGGTAACGGCGGTACGCACGAGGCTGGGGAGGCGATCAACAGCTACGGACTTTCGAAGCCGCCAGGGTGAAGACCTCGGCGGCTTCTTTCTATGGCAACGAGACGGGCGGCCGGCGCCGGCGCCTTGCGGCCAATGTGGGCATCATCATCGCCGGCGGCGAACGTCGCTATGACGGTCCCAAGCCCTTCCTCTGTTCGCGTTCTTCTTCGATCTGCCTTTCCGCTTCGAGCCAAAAGTCCAAGTCGCGGTTGGCCGGACGGCGGCCTGCTCCCAGAGCTCGTAGGCGCGTGCCCGCACCTTGCCGCGCCGCATCATGCGGAGGAGCTTCTGCGTCAGCTCCTCGGCAAAGCTCCTGAATCGCGTGACAGTGGTTTCGTCATTGGCGAGCGCCGCCCCTCGCGTTGCGAGCTCGATCTGGTGCTCTATCTTTTGCTGCTCGTCCACGGTGAACACCGCGCCCTGCGAACGGACCCGCGCCACAGCTCATGCTGCTCAGAGCCTCAATTCATTCTCGAGAGCTCCGTTCCGCGTGCAGCGCAGACGCAGACCACCATTTCGAGCTGAACCGGCCGTGGCGGTTCTAAAGCGCGATGAGATTTGGATGAATCGTCATCGCGCTTCAGGTTTCTGTTTACGCATGATCTTTGTTTCTGTTTACGCATGATCTTTCCGGAAAACCGCTTCGCACTTTTCCGGATCATGCTTTAATGCCACGTCGTATCCGCTTCGACGATCACGGCCCTTGTTTCGGGATCTTCGGTCGTGTTGCAGGTGCAGGGCATCCCCTCACCGCACCGGCAGCCGCCCAACTTCTCACTCCAAGGCCGGAGCGGATGGTTTTCGCAGACCCATCCCAGACCGTGGCAGAAGGGGCATTTCTTGCGGGTCACAGCGTATCCGGCGTCCGCGTGGTGTTCGACTTGTCCTCGTTGCGCAGCTGCTGCTCGGCCGCTTGCCAAAATTCTTCCTCACGGCCTTCGGGCTTGCCAGCTTGCTCCCACAGTCGGTGCGCGCGTTCTCTGATGTCCTGCTCGGTCGGCTCAGGCATGGGCACCTCCTGCTCCAAAGCACGGCCCCATCCTTGGGGGGTATGGGGGCTTGGAGGCGGGGCCGTGCAGGCCAGCAATCGGCGGCGACGCTGGCCCGCGGATTCAAGCCGCGATCGGGCGCAAGAGTTCCTTTCCTCCCGCGAGCTCGGCTACGCGGCGCGAACTATGCCAGACGCCGATCGATGATGCGCCTTGAAAAAGTCGTTGGTAGCGGGGGAGGGACGCGCTACCAGGTCCAGAATCAAAGCGAAATCCTGATATTTTCCAGTATGTTGGCCGGAATGTGGTAGCGGATTTGACGGTGTTACATCCCACCCGGATGTCTCACCATCCCCGCCGCTGGAAAGGCCTACTCGTGGCTCGCCCCTCCTACCTCGCCCGGCGCGGCGACGGTCGCTATTTCCTGCAGATTCGGCTGGGGAAACAGGCCGCAAACCTCTTTGGGCTCCCCCTCCTCCGTGTCAGCCTCAGGACGGGGAATTTCAACGAGGCGAGGCGCCGGCTGATGGACAATCTCGGATGGGTGCAGGAGCTGATCGCGGCTCCGGACCTGGAGGCGTTGGGAACGGTCCTCGACGCCCGGCTGCGCGCCCATGTCGAGCGGGGCGTGCCGGCGGACGAGCGGCTGCTGGCCGAGCGCTGCGCGTTCGAACATGAGGTCAGGCGCTATCTCAGCCGCGCGCAGGAGCGCGGCTACGCCTACCCGCAGCGCTTCCCGCGGATGCCGACCACCTGGGTCGACTTCGTCAACCAGAACAAGGCGGCCGAAAGCGAGCTCGCCCGGCTGAATGTGCGACGCGCCTATGAACGCGGCCGGCGCGAGGCGGCCGAAGCCGTCAGCGAAGGCTGGACGGCGCCCGCCACCCCGGCGCTCGCGCAACCGTTCGATCCCATCGTGATGATCGATCGCCTCGTGAAGGACGCCGTCGCCCAAAGGCTTCCGCTGCTTTCAGCGGCGAACGTCGGCTCGATCTCGCCCGCATCCGAGCCCGCGGTATCTCCCCCCACCGTGGAGACCGCCGAAAATACGTCTTGCCGGATGTCCGACGTGCTCGCAAAGTTTCTCAAGCCGCTGGACCGCAAGCGCAAGCACACTGCGAAGGGCCGTGGCGAAGCAGCACCGGTCATTCAGTTCGCGGTTGATTTGCTGGGTGATCCCCGGATGGACGAGTTGACCGAAGCGAAGTGGAAGCTGCTCGACGAGGCGCTGCCGGACATTCCCAATCGCGACAACATCCCGCGAAAATTCTCCGAAACGCTGTTTCAGCGTTACAAATACGCGGAAACGACCAAATGGTCGAAGCTCGAGCGGGTGACCACCACGACGATCAAGAGCCGGTATTGGGCCGGGCTCTACAAGTTCATCGACTTCGCGATCGCTGAAAAGCACTACCGCGGCCCGCGCCCCAAGTTCGTGTGCATCGATCCCGAAAACCTGGCGCCGCTGCCGCGCGATGCCTTCGATGACGATGAGCTGCTGACGCTGTTGCGCCTGCCGCTCTTCACCGGCTGCAAGAACCGCGTGCACGTCTGGCAGCCGGGCGAATACTTCGTGCAATCACACATCTACTGGGGCTTCTTGATCTGCATCCTCACCGGCATGAGGCCGGGCGAGGTCGGCCAGCTCAAATGCGCGGACATTCGCACCGACGGCGAGTTCTACTATTTCGACTTGCGGCCGTTCGATGCCCGCAATGGCCGCGTCGCAGTCAAGGATCTGCGCAATCTGAAGACGAACGCCGCCGGCCGGGTCATTCCGATCCACCCCCTGCTCATCGAGCTGGGACTGCTGGACCGAATGCAGGACCTCATGGACCAAGAGGAGGAACGGCTCTTCCCCGAATGGGACGCCTACACCCGGAAGGACGGCACGATCCGCTGGTCGCAGCCCCTCAGCAAGGCCTGGCAGTACGTGAAGACGAAGCTGAAGCTCGATCGCGCCGACCTTACCCTCTACTCCACGCGGCACCTGATGGCGGACTGGCTCGACAACGAAGCGATCGCACAACGCACGCGGGATCGGATCCTCGGGCACGCCAGCGACGTTCGCGGGCGTTATGGTCGCAAGGGCATTCTTGATCCGCAAATCGCGGCAAAGATCGAGGCGCTCGAACCGCCGGTGATCAAGCAGATGAGGGAGATCCTGCTCGCGGCAAAGAACCGCGCGGATGCAAGCGAGCTCACCGCCCTGAAGACGTACTGAATTTCAGAGTGCGGCCCACCATTTAGACAACACGGGCCGCGCCAATGCCCGGAGCTGGTTCGGCTTCGACGCTCGCTGTCGCGGATGGGGTTTGGGGTCGAGACCGAAGAAAGCGCGGGGCATTACCGCTCGTTCCCCATGCTACGCGCCACAAGATTTTCAATTTTATGGGAATGAAATTAAAGCCATTATTTTTTTGAGGACCGCGGGAATACTCCCTGACTGTCCATGTCGCAGGAAGATAGCTGGACCTCATGCGCGGAGAAGCCTCCTGCCTTGCAAGAGACAGCAAGATCGAACAACATCCCGTGAAAATTTTCCGAGACGCTGCTCCAGCGTTACAAATCCGCGGAAACGACCAAGTGGTCGAAGCTTGAGCGCGTGAACAGGATCATGGCCAGGAGGTTGGGCCCGGCAAAGCCGCGCGGCGTCACGTGGAAGGGGGCCGGCGGATGGCGCGATCGATGACAATACTGTTGAAGAAGTAGCCATCAGGAGCGGCGTGTTGCGAACCTTCGAGGCGGCCGACTTACAACCCGAAGCCTCGCCAAATTTCCCGCAGGATCAAATCACGCAGTCGTCCAGCCGTTAAATTTTGGGTTATGTGCGTTGCAATACGGCCCAGTACTTCTACGGACATTGCGCATCCACCATGTTTGGCATCTACTTCAGATTGTTTTCCTGACGATCTAATTTTCGGACGAGGGTTCATGAGCGTCAAAGCCATGATGGCGAACATTCTGCAAGACCAAATGCGATTGCGTGGTGTGCATGCACTGACGCCATCCGATTATGAAGAGATCGTAGAACTGGTGATCGAGCAGCTTAGGGAACTGGAGCTTAGCTGGGCGGCTAAAGAGTTAGTCGACAAACGCGAACCTGCGCGAGCAAATCTTCGCCAATCAGAAGAAGCTCGGCGTAATTCCGCAAAACGCCCAGCTCACGTCCTGGCCGGATAGCATCCCGAAGTGGGATACGCTTTCGCCTGAGGCGAAGAAGCTCTACATCCGCCAAGCCGACGTCTATGCGGCGTACCTCGCCTACACCGACCACGAAATCGGGCGCGTGATCCAGACCATCGCGGACATCGGCAAACTCGACAACACGCTCGTCATCTATATCAGCGGCGACAATGGCGCGAGCCCCGAAGGCACGCTCCACGGCCTGTTCAACGAGTTCGCCGTTGCCAATGCCGTACATCCGACCGTGGAACTAAACACGAAGTTCTACGACGCCTAGGGCTCCGACCAGACTTATCCGCACTACGCGGTGGGCTGGGCATGGGCCTGGGACACGCCGTACAAATGGACCAAGCAGATCGCATCCTATTTCGGGGGCACCCGAAACGGGATGGCCATGGCCTGGCCGGCGCGCATCAAGGATGCCGGAGGCATCCGTCACCAGTTCCACCATGTGATCGACATCGTACCGACGATCCTCGAAGCGGCTGGTCTTCCGGAGCCGGTAACGGTCAACGGCATTGCCCAGAAGCCGATCGAAGGCGTCAGCATGGCTTATACGTGGGCGGACGCCAATGCGCCGGGCCAACGGACAACGCAGTACTTCGAGATGTTCGGCAAGCGAGCCATCTATCATGACGGCTGGGTCGCAGCGACCCCTCCGTTGAGCCCTCCTTGGGAGCTTAGTTTGGCGGAGCCGCCCACGGATGTCATGAACAGCTTCCGCTGGGAGTTGTACAACATCAACGAAGACTGGACGCAGGCCAACGATCTCGCGGCCAAGATGCCGGACAAGCTGCGCGACATGCAGCAGCTGTTTGCCATGGAGGCTACGAAGTACCAGGTCTTCCCGCTCGACGACACGCGCCTGACCAGGTTCATCTCGCACAAGCCGAGTTACTCCGCGGGTCGGACCAACTTCACCTACACAGGTGAACTGAGCAACGTACCGTTCCCGGAAACCGGCTCTGCCGCCTAGCCTGCTAAATCGTTCTTATACAATCACCGCAGAGATCGAGATTCCCCAAGGCGGCGCCGAGGGGATGCTGGTCACCGACGGCGGCCGGTTCGCCGGCTATGGCTTCTATCTGCTGAAGGGGCGGCCGGTGTTCACCTGGAATCTGGTCGCCCTGGAGCGCGTCAAGTGGCAGGGCAAAGAAGCACTTGCTCCGGGCAAGCACACTTTGGAGTTCGACTGGAAGTATGATGGCCCGGGCCTCGGCAAGGGCGGCACCGGCAGCTTGAAGGTGGACGGCAACGTCGCGGAGAGTCATCCGATGCCGCGCAGTCTGCCCATCACTCTAATGTGGGATGAAACCTTCAACGTCGGCCTAGACACCGGCACGTCGGTGGACGATCAGGACTACCAGGTGCCATTCAAGTTCACCGGCAAGATCAACAAGCTGAATGTGAGACTCGGACCAAGCAAGATGTCATCTGCGAACTAACGGGCGAGTCGCAGGTGGGGCGGGATCACACGCCCCACCTCCGGTTCCGTCTGGTTTTGGCATTGTCTGCCATTGGCAGAGGTAGAGGTGTCGTGAAAGTTCATTTCGTCCTTGTCTTAGCTCTGTCTTTTGGCATTCTGCCCGTCGGATTTTCGGTGTCCCTCGCGCAAACCGCCGGCGAAAGACCTCAGGATGTGCTCGCGGCGCAGATCCGCATGCAAGGTTTTGCGTGTGATAAGCCGCTCGGCGCCAGCAAAGATAGAAGGCGTTCGAGGCCGGATCATGCGGTCTGGGTGCTCAGGTGTGGCAACGCGACCTATCGGGTGAGCCGATTTCCCGACATGGCCGCGAAGGTGGAGGCCCTTCAATGACCAAGTCACGGCGACGCTTTTGATGTTCTGCCTCTGGTGAGCAGACGTGGCAAAAGGTTCGCGAAAGAACCGCAATCGCGAAAGGGTCGGCACGAAGGCGCGGACGTCTGAACCCGCTCATCCCGCGCAACGGTCCTCTCCCAACCGGCCGAAAATCTGGGTGCTGCTGGCGCTCGGCGGCGTGCTGATCGTCGTGGTCGCCGGGTTACTGCTCTGGCCCAGGGTTTCCACCCTCAGTCCCAAACCGCCGCAGCTCGCTGAGCTGACGTTCGTTGGAGGCAAGGCGTGCAGCGACTGCCATGCTGCGGAGACAAAGCTCTGGCAGACTTCGCAACACCGACATGCGATGGACCACGCGACGGACCAGTCCGTGCTCGGCGATTTCAACGACGCGGCCTTCGAATACGCCGGCACGCGCTCGCGCTTGTTCCGGAAAGACGGAAAGTTTCTGGTCGACACCGACGGCCCCGATGGCAAGCTTGCGACCTTCGAGGTGAAGTACACGTTCGGGCTCGATCCACTACAGCAATACTTGATCGAATTTCCCGACGGCCGTGTCCAGGCCCTATCGATCGCATGGGACACGCGGCCGAAGGACCAGGGCGGTCAGCGCTGGTTTTACCTCTATCCCGATGGTGCAATCACCAACAACGATCCCCTGCACTGGACGAAGCTGAACCAGAACTGGAATTTCATGTGCGCCGAGTGTCATTCGACCGACGTGCACAAGAACTATGACGCCGCCAAGGACCAATTCGCCACCTCTTTCTCCGAGATCAGCGTCGGGTGCGAAGCCTGCCACGGCGCGGGCTCGGGACACGTCGCGTGGGCTCGCCAGAAGGCGTCGTCGCGCGGTTCGGATCACCGTTTGCTCGTGACGTTCGACGAGCGGACGGGCATCACCTGGTCAACTGAGACCGGAACATTGACGCCGACGCGCAGCGCGCCCCCGTCGGCCGTGCGCAAGGAGGTCGAAACGTGTGGACGCTGTCACGCGCGTCGCGGCCAACTTTCGGAAGACTGGACACCAGGACGGCCACTCTCGGAAACCCACCGCGTGTCGCTGCTCGACCGGCAAAGTTTCCATGCCGACGGCCAGATGCGCGACGATGAGGAGACCTACAATTACGCGCCGTTCAGGCAAAGCAAGATGTTCGCCAAGGGTGTGACCTGCAGCGACTGCCACGACCCGCACAGCGCCACGCTGAAGGTGCCCGGCGACGGCGTCTGCGCGCAATGTCATGCGCCGACGAAATATGAATCGGCCGCACACCGGCACCACGCCGATAGCTCGCCGCCGCCAAGCTGCGCGTCCTGCCACATGCCGGAGCGCCGCTATATGGTCGTCGACCGTCGCCACGACCACGCCTTCCGCATTCCTCGCCCCGATCTTTCGGTGCAGATAGGTACACCGAATGCCTGCAACGACTGCCACCGTGACAAGACCGCGACGTGGGCGGCCCAACAGGTCGAGACCTGGTTCGGCGCGGAGCGGCACGGCTATCAGACCTATGCTCGCGCGTTTCGTTCCGCCTGGAGCGAGGCCGCCGATGCGCAGGCCCTGCTGGCCGGCATCGCGGGATCTGGCGACGTTCCCGAAATTGTTCGCGCCAGCGCCCTGGCCGAGCTTCCAGCGCCTGACCTCAATCTAATCCGCCGCGGACTTTCTGATCCCGATCCGCTCCTGAGACTAGGAGCCCTCGATGGGCTGGAAGGGGTGCCGGCCGATCAGCTTTGGACGCTCGCCTCTGGGAAACTAAGCGATCCGGTTCGCGGCGTGCGCATCCGCGCCGCCGAACTTCTCTCCGCAGTGCCTCCGGCGCAGCAGCCCGCCGCCGATCGCGACAAGTTCGTGCAAGCAGCGGCCGAATTCGTGGCGGCCCAGACCCTCAATGCGGATCGTCCGGACGCGCGCACCGCGCTCGGCAACTTCTTTGCACGCCAAGCCAATGGTGCTGGGGCAGAAGACGAATACCGAGCCGCCCTTAGGCTTGATCCATCATTCTCACCTGCCGCTATCAACATTTCCGACCTGTATCGGCAGCTCGGACGGGACAGTGACGGCGAGCGGGTGTTGCGCGAGGCTCTCTCCGCGTCGCCCCAGAACGCCTCGCTCCATCATGCGCTCGGACTGACGCTCGTGCGGCAGAAGCGCAACGAGGCGGCGCTCGATGAGCTGCGTCAGGCGGCGACGCTTGACCTCAGTCAGCCGCGCTACGTTTACGTATATGCGGTCGGGTTGAACTCCGCAGGTCGCCGCGACGAGGCTCTTGCTGTTCTAAGAAACAGCTTACAACTGCATCCGAATGATCGCGAGCTTCTTTATGCGGCACTGGCGCTGAGCCGCGAAAAGGGGGATTCCGCAGCAGCACTGGTCTACGCCGGGCAACTCTCGCGCTTGATGCCTGGCAATCGCGGGATCGAAGATCTGATCAAGCAGCTCAAGCAGTAGAGATCTGAGGCTGGTTAGTTGCGCACCACATACAGCGGCGTTCTGAGCGTGAGCTGGTACGCCGGCTTCGGCACCCACATAATCTCAGCGGTCAGGCCAAACAGTCGGTTGTCGTTGTCGTCCATACGGTCGAGGTCGAGCCGAACGATAGGCTGCGTGAACGACTGGATTGACGTGAGGTTCAGAAGCCGAGCGCCTTCGAAGGACTGTACTCCGACGCGGCCCGTAAACTTCCAATTATTCGGCCATTGGTAATAGCCCCCGATATATCCGATCGTATTCGGGTTGATTCTCACTGTTGCGCTACCCACATCAACGCGCGTGCGCTGGATCCCCGCGAGCAATCCGTGGGTCTCATCCTTGTCCAGGGCATAGTCGAACTCGAGAATGTTGTTGAACGACGTCGCAGTCAAAGGGCCGTTTGGAATTGATTGCGTGATCGTCGATTGCAGTGTCACGGTCGGAAACATCCCACCATTCTGCTGGTAGATGTCAGCCTGAAAACCGATATTCCAGCTTGTGACGTCAAATGAAGACCATCCTCCGCCTTCAAACTGCGTGGAGCTGCCGGACACTCCGGCATAGAGCGAGACGCTATCGGTAACATCCACAGTAAATGGAAAATCGACGTTGAGTGATTTCGCCGCCGGCAATCCCGTCGATAACATCGCGCCGTTCGGTTTGGCGAGATTTTGCACTGCACTAAAGAATGAGGGATGGCCAAAGCCGAAGGCTAGTGATCCTGCAGGAATCTGCGCGTAGTAGGTTCTGAGATCAAGGTACATCGTTGGAAAAGCTGGCTTTGAATCGCTGTCGTCCGCATCAGCGGCCAGCGAGTCTGCCGCCCGACAGATCAGGACGACGCCGAATGCGGCCTTGAGGGCGGTCCGAAAGTCAATCAATGCGCGGCTCCGAGTTCAATGCAAGAATACCCTCTCGTGAAGGTCAATCAAGCATCGGTCAGAAGCCGGACCGCTAACCGCGGGATCGGAACTTCAGGCCGTACCGCCGAATAGAAGCGGCCCCACCGGCGCTTACCGCCGGTCGCGTCAATTTTGGTCTCCTGCGTTGACGCCGAGTCACCACGCTCGGTCGCACTCGCCGAGATTGAGCTAGCCATGCTGCCGACCACTGGCGAGACCGCTGACATTCCGATCATGTCGTCCTCGTTCGAAGTCGGCGGATCCGCAGCGGGAAAAGGCCGGCGAAGTAGCTTACGAGGACGAGAGCCACAGGGTGCTAGAGTCACTCGCAGACTTTACCAAGCATTTTGCGGATTCTGCTAATACAATTTTCGATTGCGTAGATGCACAGGTGTGCAAAAGAACTGACTAGCCTTTGTGTGGTACTTCCTGTGGTTCTTGTGCGGTACTTTATGGCCCCTCTGAGGACTACGGTGGACATGCATGATCCGACTACCAGGCGAGAGCTGCTCGATCTTCGGTGCAAGTAGAGAAGGCAGATTCGAACAGATGTTGAGGCCACCGGTCTGCGCCGCTCGGAATGAAAAAGGCGGCCGATGCCTCACCCTGCAGTAGCGTCCCAGCGGAAGTGGTAACCGGCTTCTGGCCGCACTGCTGCCACCGGACTTCGCTCTGCTGGCGCCCGAGCTAGAAGCGGTCGCGCTCGATCAGGACGCGGTGCTCGCGCGAGCGGGTGACGAGGTCGAGCATGTCTTCTTCCCTCATAGCGGCGCCATCTCGCTGATGATCGACATGGCGAACGGGCAGACGGTTGCCACCGCGGCAATCGGGTGTGAGGGAGCGGTCGGCATCCTCTCCGCGCTAGGGCCGTCGCCTTCGGCCATTACCGCCATCGTGCACGCGGCAGGGACCGCCTCGCGGATCCCCGCCTCCCGATTTCGCGCCGCTTTCAACCGCAGCCCCGCGCTCCGGCACGCGCTCCAGGCCCACCTCAGCGCGATGCTGACACAGTTCCAGCTCGGCGCGGCCTGCAATGCGCTGCATCCGGTCCAAGTCCGCATGGCACGCTGGCTGCTCCATTTAAGCGACCACATCGACCACGACATCCTCCCGCTCACCCAGGAAGCGCTGTCGCAAATACTCGTGTGCGACGAACGACGGTGACGCTCCTGATGCGCAATCTGCGCGCGTCGGGCGCGATCAGATCTGATCGACGAGGCCAGATCGAGATCGACCGATCTGGCCTCGCGGCGGTGGGGTGCGAATGCCACGAGATCATGGGTCTCGACGTTGACGGATCTGCCTCGACGAATACGGCCCGATCTCGCTTTCTGGATGTTGAGGATGATGAGCGCGTCTCACTAGGTGCATTGGTTGCTCGCTCCGGGAAGGACTACTCGGTGACCGCGCACCCGACCAGCGTCGGGAATAGGCTCTTGGCGGCGTTGCCGCCGGCGGATCTCGACCTGCTCACGCCCCACTTCCAGAAAATCTCGTTCGAATCCGACGCCGTGTTGGTGCGGGCGGGCGATGAGCTCGATAGCGGCGCCATCGCCTTCATGGTCGACAGGCCCGACGGGCAAACGGTCGCGACCACGTTGATGGGGCGGGAAGGCGCATTGGCGTCGCTCTCGGTGCTCGGCCCATCGCGGTCGTCCGTGACCGCGATTGCTCGGGTGGCCGGCACCGCATCGCGGATTTCCGCTGTGAAATTCCGGCTCGCCTATGCGCGAAGCGCAGCCATCAGGCACGTGGTGCAGGTCCCACGCCCACCCCCTGTTGTTGCAGCTCCAGCACGTGGCCGCCTGCAACGCGCTGCATCGGGTGGAAGGCCGCATGGCGCGGTGGCTGCTGCATATTCACGACCACGTTCCCGACGACGTGCTTCCGCTGACACAGGAGGCACTTGCCCAATTGCTCGGGGTGCGGCGGACGACGGTGACGCTGACGACGAGCAAGCTTCGTGCGGCGGGGGCCATCAGGTCCGACCGGCGCGGCTTCGTCGAGGTCGACCGGGCGCGGCTCGAGAGCAAAGCGTGCGAATGCTACGCGCTGATGCAGCGCAGGATCGATCACATGTCCTGCCAGGAGTTGTCCGCGCCGCGACTTGCCACTGCGCGGTTCCAGGAAAGCTCCTTCGTCACCTCCGGTGAAGCCGGCGAAGATCGTGCTGAAATCAAGGCCGCTTCGCCGATGAGGTAGTGACGGGTGCCTCCGTCCCGATCAGGCTCTCTCCGGTCGATCAAAGTGTCGCCCCGGCCTTCCTAGCACCCCAACCCAGCCTACGGGTTATCAATGGCTCCGGGCTACGAAACCCTGGCCCCGGATCGCGATGGTTTGTGAGGCAGTTCCCGCCGTGAAACGGGTGTCGGGGAACCGCCGCATTCAATAGTCGTTTCACATCAGTCCTGGAACTGCATCTCGGAAAATCGGGGGGACGAAGCGCGCCGCGGGCGCCACAACTGATGGTCAACGGCAATGAAAAGCGCCGTTCCTTCCAAAAGCCAGAACTCCCGGATGCTTCGACGCATGGCCATCATGCTGGTCGCTGTCGGACTGGTTCTGGGGTCGGTGTTCGGGTTTGAAGCTTTTCGGGCCAGGATGATCCAGAAGTCGATCGCCGGACTGCGCAACCCACCGCAGACGGTTTCCACGATCACGGCCGGCACGCAGCGGTGGCAGGACCGCCTGGAGGCCGTGGGCAGCACCCGGGCGGAAAAGGGGGCCGACCTCAGTCCGCAGGTCGCCGGTACCGTCAAAGCCATCCACTTCCAGTCCGGCGAAGAAGTCGAGCAGGGAACATTGCTCGTCGAGCTGGAAGACGCCGATGACGTCGCGCACTTGAACGCTCTGGAGGCAACGACGGCGCTGGCGCAGCTCAACTACGATCGCGACGTCAGGTTGCTCAAGAGCCAGTCCGTGAGCCAGCAGACTGCTGATACGGACCTGGCAACGCTCAAGAACAACCAGGCGCAGGTTGCGCAACAACAGGCGCTTGTCGGCTACAAGTCGATCCGAGCACCTTTTTCCGGCCGATTAGGCATCCGTCAGGTCGACCTCGGCCAGTATATCGCGCCGGGCGCGCCGATCGTGACGTTGCAGAAGCTCGATCCGATCTTCGTGGATTTCTACCTGCCGCAGCAGGACCTGGCAAAGATCAGGGTCGGCCAACCCGTCATTGCGAAGGTCGACACCTATCCTGATGAGACATTCACCGGCACGATCATGGCGATCAACTCCCTCGTCAATCCGGCGACCCGGAATGTCCAGGTCCGGGCGACATTCAAGAATCCCGACGAGAAGCTGCTGCCGGGAATGTTTGCGACCGTCGATATCGATGTGGGGACGCAGAAGGATTACGTGACGCTGCCGAAGACTGCGATCTACTACAACGCGTATGGAGATATTGCCTATCTGATCGAAGATGCCGGAAGGGACGAGAGCGGGCAGGAGCAAAATATTGCGCACCAGGTCTTCGTGAAAACCGGCCAGACCCGCGGCGACCAAGTCGCGGTGTTGGATGGAATCAAGCCTGGCGATGTCGTGGTCACGGCTGGGCAGAACAAGCTGCACAACGGATCGCCGGTCCAAATCAATAATGAAGTCACCACGCCTTTCAGCGCGAACCCGCAGGTCTCCGAACAATGAGAGGCCTGCCATGAACTTCACCGACCTCTTCATTCGCCGGCCCGTTCTTGCCACTGTGGTCAATCTGATGATCCTCGCGCTCGGCCTGCGCGCTATGACCTCGCTGCCTGTGTTGCAATATCCGCGCACGCAGAATGCGGTTGTCACCGTTACCACCACCTATTACGGCGCTGCCCCCGATGTGATCGCCGGCTTCATCACAACGCCGCTCGAGAACGCGATCGCCCAGGCGAACGGCATCGATTACATGAACTCGAATAGCGCAAGCAGCGTCAGCACGATCACCATCAACCTGCGCCTCAACTACGATGCCGACAAGGCACTGACGGAAATCAACACCAAGGTCAGCTCGGTGCTCAACCAGCTTCCCTCAGGGTCGCAGCAACCGGTGCTGAAGGTGCAGATCGGTCAGACGATCGACGCCATGTATCTCGGCTTCGACAGCGACGTGCTGGGACGGAATCAAATCACTGATTATCTCACCCGCTCCGTTCAGCCGAAGCTGCAGGCCGTACCCGGCGTTCAGACTGCGGAAATTCTGGGCGGACAGAACTTTGCCCTGCGGGCGTGGCTCGACCCGAAAAAGCTGGCTGCTTATGGCCTCAGCGCCGCAGATGTAGCGGCTGCATTGACGCAGAACAATTTTATCTCCGGGCTCGGCACCACCAAGGGACAGATGGTGGAGGTCAATCTCACAGCATCGACCGGCCTGCATTCGGAGAGCGAATTCGCCAACTTGATTGTCAAGCAAGCGGGTGGCGCGATCGTGCGGTTGAAGGATGTCGCAAACGTCTCGCTCGGCGCCGACGACTACGACACACAGGTCGCATTCGACGGCAAGCCGGCGGTCTATATCGGCATCCAGGTGGCGCCGACTGCCAACCTGCTCGACGTGATCGCGGGCGTACACCGGATCTTCCCGGGCATACAACAACAGCTGCCCAACGGACTGCGCGGCCAGATCGTTTACGATTCCACCAAATTCGTGCGCGCGGCGATCTATGACGTCGTGCAGACGCTCGCCGAGGCTCTGCTGATCGTCAATCTCGTCGTGTTCCTGTTCCTGGGGTCGGGGCGTTCCGTCCTGATCCCGATGGTCGCGATCCCGCTGTCGCTGGTGGGCGCCTTTACCATGATGCTGGCGGTCGGTTTCTCGATCAATCTCTTGACGCTGCTGGCGCTGGTGCTTGCGATCGGGCTCGTGGTCGACGATGCCATCATCGTCGTCGAAAACGTCAACCGTCACCTTGAGGCCGGCAAGGCGCCGGTCGTTGCGGCGATCGAGGCGGCGCGAGAACTCGGCCGCCCGATCATCGCCATGACGGTTGTCCTTGTCGCGGTCTATGTCCCGATCGCGTTCCAGGGCGGTCTGACCGGCGCGCTGTTCACGGAATTCGCATTCACCCTGGTCGGCACGGTGACGATATCGGCCGTTGCCGCGCTGACGCTGTCGCCGATGATGAGCTCCCGTCTGCTCAAGCCGCACGGCGCAACGCGCGGTTGGCAGGCACGATTCACCGCCCTCATTGATCGCCGTTTTGAGGCGCTACGTCGGCTTTATCTGAGCTGGCTGCACGGCAGCCTCGACTATGTACCTGTAACAGGCGTCTTCGCACTGCTCGTGCTGTCCAGCATCTACTTCCTTTATGCAGGCACCAAGAGCGAACTCGCTCCCCAGGAAGACCAGGGGGTGGTGATTGCGACGTCCACGTTGGCGCCGGACGCGACCTTACAGCAAAAGGTGCTGTATGCGCGGCAGGTCTTCCAGATCATGAAGAAATATCCGGAGACCGATCACGTCTTCCAGATCAACTCGCCTGCGCGCGTGGTCTCGGGCATGGTGCTGACGCCGTGGGACGAGCGCACAAGGACGAGCAACCAGCTGCAGCCGATCGTTCAGCAGCAACTCGACCAGGTTGCCGGGGCGCGGATCGCCGCCTTTCAGCTGGCTCCGCTGCCGGGCAGCCAGGGGCTGCCGATCCAGTTCGTGATCAAGACGACGGATTCGTTCGACAAGCTCGACGATGCCGCCCAGCAGTTCCTGAAAGCTGCGATCGGCAGCGGAATGTTCATCTTCCTCGACACGGATCTGAAGATCGACAATCCCGAAGCAGTCGTCGAGATCGATCGCGACAAGGCTGCGCAACTTGGGCTCAAGATGAGCGATGTCGGCAGCGCGATGGGGGCGATGCTGGGCGGGGGGTATGTGAACTATTTCAGCCTCGACCAGCGTTCCTACAAGGTAATCCCGCAAGTCCAGCGACGGTTTCGTCTGAATACCGATCAGCTGCTCAACTATTACGTGGCCACCGTTTCGGGCATTCCCGTGCCACTGTCGACGATCGCGCACATCGCAACCAAAACGGTCCCGGAGACGCTCAATCACTTCCAGCAGCTTAACAGCGCCACCATTCAGGGCGTTGCGGCGCCCGGCGTAGCGCAGTCCGACGCCCTGGACTTCCTCAGCAATCTTGCTGCCAAGACGTTACCGCGAGGCTACACCGTCGATTACAGCGGCTTGTCCCGGCAATATATCCAGGAATCCTCCGGCTTTGTCGCCACGTTCGGATTTGCGCTGGTGATCATTTTCCTGTCGCTTGCGGCGCTGTTCGAAAGCTTCCGCGATCCATGCATCATATTGGTATCGGTGCCGATGTCGATCGCCGGCGCGTTGATCTTCGTGAGCCTCGGCATCGGCGGCGCATCGCTGAACATATACACCGATGTCGGCTTGGTGACGTTGATGGGCCTGATCAGCAAGCACGGCATTCTGATTGTCGAATTCGCAAACGAGCTGCAGCGCGGCGGCGTCCTCAAGCGCGAAGCCATCGAGCAGGCGGCCGGAATCAGATTGCGGCCGATCCTCATGACCACCGCAGCAATGGTCTTTGGCGTGGTTCCGCTGATCCTCGCAAGCGGCGCCGGAGCGGCTTCGCGTTTCAACATGGGACTTGTCATCGCAAGCGGACTTTCGATCGGTACGCTGTTCACCCTTTTCGTGGTACCGGCCATTTATTTCCTGATCGCGACCGATCATTCCCGCCAAGTGGCGCAGGACGCATCACAGCTTGCGCCGTCAGGTGACGAGGCGAGGACAGTCTGACCTGGCAATCCGTCTCACCAGCGCGGCCCGCAGAGTCTGCAGTCGGCTTCACCCCGTACGCTCGAACGGTACAGGCAACACATTTGTCTGTCAGACCAAAACGTGCCACTTCCACTAGAAACTAGAGGTAGCCTCGGCCTAATGTTGCTGTCGCTACACATTCTGATCGATATGCTCTCGCCCGCGCAGAACGCGCCGGCGTTCAGGTGCTGATGAGCACGCTCACGGCAGATCCGCCTTTTGCATCGTCATCGCAGCTATCGTAACCTGGGTTGCGCATCCACGGCCTAGCGCTGGTTGAATCGACAGGCGATTTCGGCAACTCGCTGGGGTGCGACGATGGATAGTCACGCGATTTGACATCGCTGACCAGCAGCCCACCAGACCGATTTGATTCTCGCGATTCCGGTATAGCGCTCAGAAGTCAGTTGGTGCGGGCTGATCTCGAGGGAGAATGTGGCGCGGTTTGCAGCGCCCACGTACGCGGCACAGCCATCGGACTACACCGGCTAGGCAATACCGCTAAAGATCGGCGCGAAGCCGCGCGTGTGTACCGATCGCGAGGCAAAGAGCCCGGTGAGCTAATCGCCTGTTGATTCTACTGCGCTTCTTTAATCTTGGCGGAGAGGGAGGGATTCCAATCCACTCTCCAAAACAGATCGAAAACGGCAGAAAATACAATGCGTTCCGGACAACTTACGGAATTGTGTGTACCGGGATTGTGTACCGGATTTGACCCGCGATGCAAGCTGGGCGGGAGGTAGCAAGCTGGTCCGGCGGCCAACGAATCCTTGGAACAGTGAGTGGGGAACGTCTGGCGCCGCGTGCACATTCCAAAGATCCCACCGCGGCTCATGCGATCTGAGATCAGCGAGTTCAAGGTTGTCCTCAGTGGGCGCGGCACGACCGGATTTTCGCGGCGGCATTACCGCCAAGCCTTCTTTGGGCAAGCCCGGCTTTGCGATGAACTCTTCTTGTCTTGAAACTCCGCGGCTTCGGCCGGATATTTGGATTAAGTCCTTGGCCACATCATTCCGAGGAAGACGATCATGGCGATCCAGATCGTGATGGACAGTACGGGCGACAGCCGTCACTTTTCAATCCAGACGACGCACGAGAGCTCGCGAAGGCGGAGCGGCGGTTCTGCGAACTGACCGATGCCGGCTTCACCGCGGCGGTCCGGACGGGTCGTCAAGTATCGCAAATGCGATCGTTCGACCCGAAAGCGGAAGAAACCGTATTCTCTCCCAGGCTGGTCGGCGGATGATCGGCCCGCGCCATGTTGGCCTTTAGATCATCTCGCCTGCGTGAACGCGGCGCGCGAGAGCCATTCGGGCTCTCTTCATCAGACACGGCGCCGAGAGAACTCCGGAGGGCCGCTCGCTGCAGCTCTTGCGGGCGTGGCTATCGCCCGCTCAGCGTGCACAGTTCGCGGGAAAGGGCTATTTCGAAGTCATCGGTGGCGACACTGGCAGGCAATATAGGATCTACGCGGGCGCGTCGACGAACGTCTGCGAGATCGACGAAAAGGGCCGCCCTACGTGCGGCCTGTGTTTCATGCCGCGTGGTAATCTGCCGGTCGGAGATGTTATGCTTTCCCAAAAGATCGCGCTGGAATGCTGCGAGAACCGCGCGCTCGAGGTGGCCAGAAGGTTCGCACCGACCGGTTTCGTGTTCGGGCGAAGTCGGCTCCTTGGTTGAGCCGCAATCGGCGAAAGCTGTGCCGGAGCGGAGATCCAGGACGTCCGGAATCGATCGGGATACCTGTCTGGGGGCCCGCATGACGACAGCAACTAAGCTGAAAGTTCGAGGCTCCGTCGCCCTCAGTATTTCGGCTTATCGGATTTTCGCGTTGAATCGCCTCCCAGGCGAGGCACGTGTCACCGACATGTCTGACGGGCGTTCATCACGGAACGATCTAGACGCGCTGGTAATCCGCGAGCCGTACAGTTCCTGTTGCGCACGCCAAGATCCAAAGCACCGTCCGATACCCCGGTATTGAGGTCGATGACGATATCGCAATAGCAGAACAAGTTGAGGTCTGAAATTCAGGGGCGGAGCGAATATGTCCCTGCCCCCTTTCAAATCGTCGCCTAAGCGCCACATCCCGCCGTGACCAATTGGGATTGTCATCGCCGCTGCCACAAATGCACCCCTGCCTGGAACTCAATGTTAGGCGTGGAATTTATTTGCTAGCCGGCGGAGTCTGGACATGGCAGACGGTCACTATAACGTCCTCTTTCTTTCGCATCGGAATTCGGCCCGCAGCATTTTCGCCGAAGCGGCGTTGAACCGCATGGGGCATGGACATTTCACTGGTTTTAGCGCAGGGCTGTATCCGGTCAGCCGCCTCGAAGGATTGGTAATCGATGTTCTGAGGGTGGCGGAGTACCGCACTGACGGCTTGCATCCGAAGCACTGGAGCGAATTCGCGAAAGCCGACTCGGCGCCTTTGGATTTTGTGTTCACGCTTTGCGATCTCGAGGCAGGAGAGCCCCAGCCGAATTGGCCCGGCCGCCCGGTAACTGGAGATTGGCGTTACCCCGATCCTGTGAAACTGAGCGACCCGGCTGAGCGGCGTAACGCGCTCGCGGCCACGCTCGGTGGTCTTGAGCGACAGCTTCTGGCCTTCATGCAACTGCCGTTCCGGTCGCTCGATGAAATTAGCCTGCGCGAGCGATTGAAGGAGCTTGGCCAAGGTGTCGATACCTCTCCATCGAAACCAGATATCGCCCGACGTGGTCAATCATTCGACGTCCAAACTGGGTCAGGGGAGTGAATCCGACTTCCCCCTGCCCCGCATCTGTTCTGCCCCTGGAGGTTGCCGCGCGCCACACTCGTTTCACGGTGAAGAGCACGTTTGATGCGGCGAGGGAGCCAACTCGGTCCCCAATGAATTGCGCTCTTCTCGAGAGAAAGGCGCAGTTTTGCGGCCGGTCTTTGACGCTCCCTTTTTCGGAATTCGATTTCGCGCCACCGTGAACGGCGCGTGTTTGCTGCGTTCAATGACAGCAAGTCAAGCCTGTAATCAAAGCGTCATAAACCTGCGGCAGGCTTAGCCAGCTGGGAGTTGACGATCCAGCCGGGGAAATACCAACGCCGCCGAGCGAACATACTCCGCTCTGGCCAGCGTTGCTTCAA
Organism: Bradyrhizobium genosp. SA-3; assembly: GCF_004212635.1. Taxonomy (GTDB): domain Bacteria; phylum Pseudomonadota; class Alphaproteobacteria; order Rhizobiales; family Xanthobacteraceae; genus Bradyrhizobium. The sequence goes on from NZ_PSRT01000098.1 coordinate 31,901, forward strand.
AACGAAGGAAATAACCCCACTC
>NZ_PSRT01000099.1 GCF_004212635.1 Bradyrhizobium genosp. SA-3
GCCGGAGCAGCCGCAGCCGGCGCAGCAGCACCCGCAGCCGGAGCCGCACCACCCGCCGCAGCCGCGGCCGCCGCCTTCTGCTCTTCGGCGTAGCCCGACGGCGGGACGATGGTGACGAGGGTCGCGTCCTCGCGGGTCAGCGCCTTCACGCCGGCCGGCAGCTTGACGTCCGACAGATGCAGCGAGTGACCGATTTCGAGCGAGCCGACATCGACCTCGATGTATTGCGGAATGCTCTCGACACCGCATTCGAGGTCGATCGCGTGGGCGACGATGTTGACGGTGCCGCCGCGCTTCACGCCGGGCGAGCCTTCCGCCTTCACCACGTGCAAGGGCACGCTGATGCGGATGGTGGCGCCTTCGCCGAGCCGCATGAAGTCGACATGGATCGGGAAGTCCTTGACCGGATCGAGGTGATAGTCGCGCGGAATCACGCGGTGCTTCTTGCCCTCGAGGTCGATGTCGACCAGCGTGGTCAGGAACCGGCCGGCGAGGATGCGCTGGCGCAAGTCGCGATCTTCAATCGAGATCGTCACCGGGGGCTGGTTGTTGCCGTAGATCACTCCCGGCACTCTGCCGGCGCGACGCTCAGCCCGGGCGGCCCCCTTGCCGCTCTTCGGACGTGCGGTCGCCTTCAATTCCTTGACGGTCGTCGCCATGTCGTTAAGTCCTTGTTTTTGCAAAGTTAATGGGCCGCAGCGCGGCCCATGGCATAGCCCGCAGCAAGCCTCCAGGGGTGCGGGGGCCGCAGACGTGGCGGGCTTTTACCCGGAAGATGCAGAAATGACAAGGAGAATGGGGCTGATAGCCCGGGTTCCTACCCTCCCCTGGAGGGGCCCTCCAGGGGGGAGGGTCGATACGCATGCAGCAAAGCGCAATGCGCAGCGGGGTGGGGTGACAGTCTCTCCACAGAGGCGCTGCCCGAGTGGAGAGATCACCCCACCCCGGCGCTGCGCGCCGACCCTCCCCCTCCAGGCCCTCCAGGGGAGGGTAAGAGAGCTTACGTCGGCGTGCCGCCGAGCTTGGCCTCCAGCGCCGCGATCCTTGCCTTCAGCGCCTCGTTCTCCTCGCGGGCGAGGCGGGCCATGTCCTTGACCGCCTCGAACTCCTCGCGCTTGACCAGATCCATGTCGCGCAGGAATTTTTCCGCCTGGGTCCGCATCACCGTGTCGAACTCGCGCTTGACGCCCTGGGCGGCACCGGCGGCGTCATTCATCAGGCGGCCGATCTCGTCGAAAAACCGGTTGCTGGTCTGGGTCATGGCTGCCTCCGATAAACTTTGCGCGAACTCTCCGAAACACAATGGCAATCCGAACGGAACGGTTCAAGGGCCGAGCGGGGGTATCCTTGTCATGCTCCGGTTTCCTTGCAATCGTACTCAACGTCCCTGCATAAGAAGAATCACAGGGCGTCTGCTGGCGCTCGATCGCCGCAATCTCGTCCAGACATAGAAGGCGCGATGCCCTTCCTGCTCATCGACTTCCCCGCCTTCAAGCCGATCGCGATCGAGATTGGTCCGTTCGCGATCCGCTGGTACGCGCTGGCCTATATCTGCGGCATCGTGTTCGGCTGGCTCTATGCGCGGTCGCTCCTGAAGAACCAGCGTCTGTGGGGCGGACCCGCGCCGATCTCGCTGCTCCAGATCGACGACTTCATCCTCTGGGTCACGCTCGGCATCATCCTCGGCGGCCGCACCGGCTACGTCCTGTTCTACAATCTGCCTTTCTTCATCGAGCATCCTGCTGCGATCTTCAAATTGTGGGAGGGCGGGATGTCCTTCCATGGCGGCTTCCTCGGCTGCGTCGTCGCGGTGATGTGGTTTGCCTATCGAGGCGGCATCTCGATCCTGTCGCTCGGCGACATCACCACCGCGGTCGCCCCGGTCGGGCTGCTGCTCGGACGCATCGCCAATTTCATCAATGGCGAATTGTGGGGCCGCGCCACCGATGCGAGCCTGCCTTGGGCGATGATCTTCCCGAACGATCCCACACAGCTGCCGCGCCATCCGAGCCAGCTCTATGAGGCCGGCATGGAGGGCATCCTGCTGTTCACGGTGCTCGCGATCATGATCCGCTTCGGTGCCTTGAAGCGGCCCGGCATGATCCTCGGCGCCTTCATCCTGATCTATGGTCTGACCCGGATCGCCGGCGAACACTTCCGCGAACCCGACGCACAGCTCGGCTTCCTCTGGGGCGGATTAACCATGGGCATGCTGTTGTCGATCCCGATGCTTATCGTCGGCGCCATACTTATTGTATGGGCTATCCGGCGCGGCGCGCCGAAGCCTATCGAGGCCATTCGTTAAATCATTTCGAGAACATGGATCGTGACCGACTCGCCGCTACTCAACGAGATCAAGGCGCTGATCAAATCCTCAGGCCCGATGCCGGTCTGGCGCTACATGGAACTGTGCCTGATGCACCCGCGCTATGGCTATTACGTCTCGCGCGATCCGCTCGGGCGTGAGGGCGATTTCACCACCGCGCCCGAGGTCAGCCAGATGTTCGGCGAGCTCTTGGGGTTGTGGGCCGCCTCGGTGTGGAAGCAGATGGGCTCGCCGCAATTCTTGCGGTTGATCGAGCTCGGCCCCGGCCGCGGCACCATGATGGCGGACGCGCTGCGCGCATTGCGCGTGCTGCCGCCGCTCTACCAGGCGCTTCATATCCACTTGGTCGAGGTCAATCCGGTGCTGCGCGACCAGCAGAGCGCGACGCTGTCCGCCGTGGGCAACATCGCCTGGCACGACAGCATCGACGAGGTGCCGGAAGGCCCGAGCATCATCCTCGCCAATGAATATTTCGACGTGCTGCCGATCCACCAGATGGTCCGGCACGAGAACGGCTGGCACGAACGCGTGATCGAGATCGATCCCAACGGCAAGCTTCAATTCGGCGGGGCGCCCGAGCCGACGCCGCGTTTCGACGTGCTGCTGCCGCCCTTGGTGCGTGCCGCGCCCGTCGGCGCCGTGTTCGAATGGCGGCCCGATGGCGAGATCATGAAGCTTGCGACGCGCGTGCGCGACCAGGATGGCGCGGCGCTGATCATCGACTACGGCCATTTGCGCAGCGATGCCGGCGATACATTTCAGGCCATTGCGCGTCACAGCTTCACCGATCCCTTGAAGGCACCGGGCCAGGCCGACGTCACCGCCCATGTCGACTTCCAGGCACTGGCGCGTGCCGCCGAGGACGTCGGCGCGCGCGTGCACGGGCCGGTGACGCAAGGCGACTTCCTCAAGCGCGTCGGCATCGACACCCGCGCGGCCGCGCTGATGCAGAAGGCGACGCCCGAAGTCGCCACCGACATTTCGGTGGCGCTCAAGCGTCTGACCGATACCGGGCGCAGCGGCATGGGCTCGATGTTCAAGGTGCTCGGCATCTCCGAGCCGCGGCTATCCGGCCTCGCCGGCCTCAGCGATCTCGAACAGGCTGGAGAGGCCTCATGACGCTTGCTTCGTCGCTGCTGTCGGCCGTGCCCGGCCTGCGCCACGCCTTCTTCACCCGCGAGGGCGGCGTCTCCACCGGCATCTACGCCGCGCTGAACGGCGGGCTTGGCTCCAACGACGATCAGACCCTCGTCGCGGAGAACCGCCGCCGCATGGCCGAGCATGTCGGCGTCGCGCCGGAACGTTTCCTCAGCCTGCACCAGATCCATTCGCCCGACGTGCTCGTCGCAGATCGCGCGTGGCCGAGCGGGCCGCGGCCGAAGGGCGATGCGCTCGTCACCAAGACACCCGGCATTGCGCTCGGCGTCTCCACCGCCGATTGCGGGCCGGTGCTGTTCGTCGATCCCAACGCACGCGTGATCGGCGGTGCCCATGCCGGCTGGAAAGGCGCGCTATCAGGCGTGCTGGAAGCAACGATCTCGGCAATGGAGAAACTCGGCGCCACCCGCGGCGGCACCATCGCCGCGATCGGCCCCTTGATCCGGCAGGAGAGTTACGAGGTCGGCAACGAGTTCGTGGCGCGCTTCATCGAAGCCGACGCGGAGAACGCCATATTCTTCATCCCGTCGGTGCGCGAGGGCCACGCGATGTTCGATCTCGCCGGCCTCATCCGCAAGCGGCTCGAAGCCGCCGGCATCCTGATGATCGACGATCTCGGCCTCGATACCTACGCCGACGAGCGCTTCTTCAGCTATCGCCGCTCGGTGCATCGCAAGGAGCCGGATTACGGCCGCCACATTCACGCGATCGCGCTCAAAGCGTGAACACACCGGCAACATTAACGATCGTCATTCCGGGGCTCGCGAAGCGAGAACCCGGAATCCATCGTGCGGCAGATCACGCGGCGAAATGGATTCCGGGCTCGCGCCAGGTGGCGCGCCCCGGAATGACAGTGTGTTTGTGGCTGGCCCGCCCTAGACCTTAACCGATTTTAACGATATCGCTGCCCTCCATAATGAGGGAAGCGTCATCTTTTCTGCGCCGCGCGGGCTCGCGCGTGCTGGCGGTCATGCTGCTGGCGGCTGCGACCATGCTTGCCGGCTGCGCCGGTGGCAGCGCGCCGAGCAATTCCTATGCGATGGCGCCGAGCGGTGGCAGCGGCGCAACCGTGGCCTTCGAATCGATCGACGGGCCGCCGCCACAGGTGTTCGATCGCATGGTCGGCGTGCTCGACAGCGAATCCAAGCTGCGCAGCCTGTCCGTGGTCTCCCGCGAGGGTACGGCCGCCTATCGCGTGCGCAGCTACCTCTCCGCCCAGGTCGTGCGCGGCAAGACCGTGATCGCCTGGGTCTGGGATGTCTACGACGCCAACCAGCAGCGGGCGCTGCGCCTCTCCGGCGAGGAACCGACCTCGGCGAAGGGTGGCCGCGATGCTGCCCGTGATCCTTGGGGGGCTGCCGACGACCTCGTTCTGCGCAAGATCGCCCAGGCCGGATTCAGTGGACTTTCCAACATGATCAACGGAACGCCGGAGGCTCCGGGCGCAGCTCCGAACCTGCGGGGACCGGCGGTGGCAGGCGTGATCCGGGAGGCGCCGGCGGCGGAGATGCCGGCCACCGCGCTCGGCTATGCCGAGCAATAACCCCCGCTAAACCACGGCCCCAAGTTACGGCCAAACCGCTGGCCCGACTCAGGATTTCGAAGGGAAAACGTAGCATCCCGGGTTGCCATTTGAGCCTCCGGCCTGATATTTCCTCGCCCGTCGTAACCGTGCTGCCAGTGGGTATTCTCTGATGTTGAACGTCGTATCCAGCAAAGCGCGGGAGGAAGCGTCCATGTCGGCCAAAAACGGCTCCATCAAGCTCGTCGCCGGCAACTCCAATCCGGCTCTCGCGCAGGCCATCGCGCAGGGCCTCGACGTGCCGCTGACCAAGGCTGTGGTGCGGCGCTTCGCCGACATGGAGATCTTCGTCGAGGTCCAGGAGAACATCCGCGGCTCGGATGCCTTCATTATCCAGTCGACCTCGTTTCCGGCGAACGACAATCTGATGGAGCTCTTGATCATCACCGACGCGCTGCGCCGATCCTCGGCGCGCCGCATCACCGCAGTGATCCCCTATTTCGGCTATGCCAGACAGGACCGCCGCTCGGGCTCGCGCACGCCGATCTCGGCCAAGCTCGTCGCCAATCTGATCACCCATGCCGGCGTCGACCGCGTCATGACGCTCGACCTGCATGCCGGCCAGATCCAGGGCTTCTTCGATATCCCGACCGACAATTTGTTCGCTGCCCCCCTGATGGTGCGCGACATCCGCGAACGTTTCGACCTCGGCAAGGTGATGGTGGTATCGCCCGACGTCGGCGGCGTGGCCCGCGCCCGCGGCCTCGCCAAGCGCATCAACACCCCGCTCGCGATCGTCGACAAGCGCCGCGAGCGTCCGGGTGAATCCGAAGTCATGAACGTGATCGGCGACGTCTCCGGCTACAGCTGTATCCTGGTCGACGACATCGTCGATTCCGGCGGCACGCTGGTGAACGCAGCCGACGCGCTGATCGCCAAGGGTGCCAAGGACGTCTACGCCTACATCACCCACGGCGTGCTCTCCGGCGGCGCGGCCGCCCGCATCTCCGGCTCGAAGCTGAAGGAGCTGGTGATCACCGACTCGATCCTGCCGACCGATGCAGTGACCAAGGCGCCGAACATCCGCACGCTGCCGATCGCCGGCCTGATCTCGGATGCGATCGCGCGCACGGCGGCCGAAGAGTCGGTGTCGAGCCTGTTCGACTGATTTTTCTTGATTGTCATTCCGGGGCGGCGCGTCAGCGCCGAACCCGGAATCCATCTTGCAGCAATCCGTGTCGATAAATGGATTCCGGGCTCGCGCTTCGCGCGCCCCGGAATGACCATTGCCTATCCCGCGATCCCCGCCGCGACCTGGCCGCGCAGGCGTTCGAGGCCATGCAGCGTGTTGGCACAGGCCTCGGCGACCTCCACGCCCTTGATCGCAAAATGCTTGCGGAAGAAGTCGTAGTGCACCTCGGTCTCGTGGAATTGCTGCGGCGTCAGCACCGCCGAGAACACCGGCACCTCGGTGCGGAGCTGCACGTCCATCAGCGCCTTGATCACGGTGTCGGCGACGAACTCATGGCGGTAGATGCCGCCATCGACGACGAGGCCGGCCGCGACGATCGCGGTGTAGCGCCGCGTCTTGGCGAGGACCTGTGCGTGCAGCGGGATCTCGAACGAGCCGGGCACCTCGAACACGTCGACATGGGTAAGGTGCCGCGCTTCTGCCTCCTTCAGGAAGGCGATGCGGGCCTCCTCGACCACGTCGCGGTGCCAGCAGGCCTGCACGAAGGCCACCCGCTGCGGCTTTGCGAAGCGCGGGTGTTCGGGCGCCGGATCCTGCGGAACCGGCGATTGGGCAACTTCAGTTTCGACTTTGGCGGTTTGGATTTGGGGATCTTGCAACATCTGATTCATGGCTTTCCTCGGTTTAAGGACCAGAATCAGGGCACACGGAACGACAAACAGCTGCATCTTGCGATGCGTCTGCCACCGACCGTTCTCTTTCATCCGGACTTTAACCGTCGGCTTCGGAGTTGCACCGAATCTGCTGACCCTTCCCTTCAGTGAAATCCTTTTCAGGACAGAACCTGGGGGAAGGCGCTCGCGGGCTTAGGCCTTTCGGCCCTTACCGCCGGTGGGGACTTTCACCCCGCCCTGAGAACATCGGCCGTTCGGGATGAACGGCCTGAGGCGAAATATGCCGCCGGCGAGCCGTCGCGGCAAGCGCGTTCCGCATGGGCAAATCGCATGGTCCCATGCCGTCGCGGTGGGAGCGGCTCTCGCGGGACGAAATTAGCGATTGGCGCCGGCCGCCCGAATCCGATTCCGGTTTGTTCTCCCTCGTCCGGGCTTGCCTCTCCGCGTTAAGAATTGTGGCGGAGATGAGCTGTGGACGAAGGAGTCCTGGCTTGTGGACGGACTCGGGACCCCGTTGCGCAGATTCCGCAAATCACATCACTTGATCCGCGACAGGCCCGCGCTGATCCGAGGGATCGCAAGAGCGAGTCCGAGGAGATCGCCGTAGCGACGTGAAGGGAGCGCGCGCCGGGCCAACCGCGTGCGTATCAAAGACAACAAGAAGGCAAGAGGTCGAGACGGAATGTCCCTGCTCGAAGGCACTATCGATTCCAAGAACCATCCGCTCGCGGTGGTCGAGGATATCGCTGCCAGCAACAACTGGCCGTTCGAACGCTCCGGCGAAGACGAACTCACGATTGTCTCGAAGGGACAATGGACCGACTACCAGCTCTCCTTCACTTGGATGGGCGAGATCGAGGCGCTGCATCTGGCCTGCGCCTTCGACATGAAGATTCCGCCGGCGCGGCGCGGCGAGGTGCAGCGGCTCGTCGCCGCCGTGAACGAGCAGCTGTGGGTCGGCCACTTCGACCTATGGACCAACACCGGCATGATCATGCACCGCCAGGCGCTGGTGCTGCCGGGCGGCCTCACCGCCTCGACCGCGCAGTGCGAAGCCATGCTCGCCGGCGCCATCCACGCTTGCGAGCGCTACTTCCCGGCGTTCCAGTTCGTGGTGTGGGCCGGCAAGACCACCACGCAAGCCATGGACGCGGCGATGTTCGACACGGTGGGAGAGGCGTAGGGTCTCCCAAGACGTGAGGGAGCCGCAGCTCCCTCCTCGTCGTCGTCCCGGCGAAGGCCGGGACCCATACCGCGTGATTTCACCGTATCGCACGACGCTTGTTGCCAATCCCTTCGTCCATTAGAACCGCCTGTGGTTATGGGTCCCGGCCCCCCGTGCGCAATTGCGCACTAGGCCGGGACGGCACCGAGTTTGTGGTGACGGCAATGGCAGACAGCAACACCCTCCAAAACATCACCGGCACCATCCTCCTCGCCGGCGCCGGCAAGATGGGCGGCGCGATGCTGACCGGATGGCTGGCGGGCGGGCTCGATCCGCGCCGGGTTGCAGTGATCGATCCGCACGTCTCGCCCGAGATCGCCGCGCTTGCCGCCAAGGGCGTTGCGCTCAATCCCGACGTGACGACCGCCGGCAGGATCGAGACGCTGGTCGTCGCGGTGAAGCCGCAGATGTTCCGCGAGGCCGGCGCCAAGCTGAAACCATTCGTTGCGGACAAGACGTCGGTGGTCTCGATCATGGCGGGCACCACGATCGCCTCGCTTCAGGACGTCTGCGGCGGCGCCGTGGTGCGCGCGATGCCGAACACGCCGGCTGCGATCGGCCGCGGCATCACCGTCGCCGTCGCCGCACCAGACGTCAGCTCGTCTCAGCGCGCTGTGGCCGATGCACTGCTGCGCGCCACCGGCTCGGTGGAATGGGTCGAGGATGAAGACCTGATGGACGCGGTCACCGCCGTCTCCGGCTCGGGCCCGGCCTACGTGTTCCTGCTCGCCGAGGAGCTCGCGCGCGCCGGTGTCGAGGCGGGCTTGCCCGAGGCGCTGGCGACCAAGCTCGCGCGCGAGACCGTCACCGGCTCCGGCGAGCTGCTGCACCAATCCGACCTGCCCTCCAGCACGCTGCGCCAGAACGTCACCTCGCCCGGCGGCACCACAGCCGCCGCCCTCGGCGTGCTGATGGGCGAGCCCGGCTTACGCGAGTTGATGATCCGCGCGATCGCGGCGGCGACGCAGCGGTCGAAGGAATTGGCGAAGTAAAAAGGTGCCGTAGGGTGGGCAAAGCGACTTGTCCGCCGTAGCTCGAAGAGCGAAGGCGGAAGCGTGCCCACCACTTCTTTGCAGACGCGGAGAGATGGTGGGCACGGCGCTTCGCGCCTTTGCCCACCCTACGATTTCGAGCCAGCCCCCAGCCGCTTGTTGAACATCTCGACATTGACGAGCCCGCGCGCGTGACGGCCCTCGCCGAGCTTGCGGACGCCCTCGAATGCCTCAACCTCGAAGCGAATGACGCGGCGCTCGACCGCGACCACTTTTGCGGTGGTCCGCACCGTGGCACCGACCAGAGCGGCGGCGAGATGGCGGATGTCGACCTCGGTGCCGACGGTCACCCAGTCCGGCTGGAGTGCGGAACGGATCGCATCGCCCGATGTCATCTCCATCTCCAGGATCATCATCGGCGTTGCGTAGACCATGGGCATGCCGGGCACGAAATGCCCGACCGTGCGCTCCACTGGGACCACCAGCGAGCGCTCGGCACTCATGCCGACCTTGATGAAATCGCGTGCGTCCATGGTGCCTCAAACACGGTGTCGTCCCGGACAAGCGCGCCTTAAGCGCGCGCCGATCCGGGACCCATAACCACAGGGCGTCGTGGTTGCGGGGATTCGGAGTTGCCGCTTCGCCAGCGAACCACTCCTTGTGGTTATGGGTCCCGGATCTGCGCTGACGCTTGTCCGGGACGACGACTGTGGTTGCAGCGCCAGCTGTTATTTCTTCGCAGCCGCCGCGCGCTCAACAAAGGTCTTGCCGCCCTTCATCTTATGGCGAAGCGGGGCTTCGTTGATCTGGATGACGACGGCATCGGCATCGACGCCGAGATTTTTCACCAGCGCCTGGGTGATGTCGCGCATCATGCCGGCCTTCTGCTCGTCGGTGCGGCCTTCGGCCATGCTGATGGTGATCTCAGGCATTTTTCTCTCCCTTGCGGCCGAACACCGGCCATTGACGTCGCCATCAAACAAGACGTGGATGCCCGGGACAAGCCCGGGATGACGTCGTCAGCGAATGGCTAGCCCCAGCTCACGTCATGGCGCGCCAAGACCTCGCGCACCTTGGCGACGAGATCGGCCTCACTGCACGAAAACTGCGCCGGGCGGCTCTCGCGCCATTCCTGGTTGGAGGCGATCGCCGCGGCGGCCTTGGCACCTTCGATCAGATCCTTGATCTGCACCTCGCCGCGCGCCTTTTCATCCGAGCCCTGGATGATGACGCAGGGCGCGTTGCGGCGATCGGCATATTTGAGCTGATTGCCCATGTTCTTGGGATTGCCGAGATAGAGCTCGGCGCGGATGCCGGCGGTGCGCAAGGATGCGACCATCTTCTGATAATCGGCGACGCGGTCGCGGTCGAACACGGTGACGACGACGGGGCCGAACTCCGGCCGCGTGTCGAGCTTGCCGAGCAGCGTCAGCGCGGCCTGCAAGCGAGAGACGCCGATCGAGAAACCGGTCGCCGGCACCGGCTCACCGCGGAAGCGCGAGACGAGACCGTCATAACGTCCGCCACCACCGACCGAGCCAAAGCGCACCGGGCGGCCCTTCTCGTCCTTGGTGTCGAGCAGGAGTTCGACCTCGTAGACGGGGCCGGTGTAATATTCGAGGCCGCGCACGACGGAGGGGTCGATCTTGATGCGATCTTCGCCATAGCCGGCAGCCGTCACGAGCTTGCTGATCTGATCGAGCTCGTCGCGGCCCTGCTGTCCGATCGCGCTTGCCCTGAGACGTGGATCGACCGTCGCGTCATTCTGCTCGATGGCGGAAACGACCAGCGCGATATCGTCGTCGTTCAGGCCGGCGCCCTTGGTGAAATCGCCGGATTCGTCCTTGCGGCCCGCACCGAGCAATTGCCTCACGCCGTCGAGGCCGAGCCGGTCGAGCTTATCGATCGCGCGCATGACCGTCAGCCACTGACCGTCGTCGGCGATGCCGAGTGCGTCACGAACACCGTCGAGCACCTTGCGGTTGTTCACCTTCACGACATAGGAGCCGCGCGCAATGCCCAGCGCCTCCATCGTATCCGCCGCCATCATGCAGATCTCGGCATCCGCCGCCGGCGTTGCGGAGCCGACCGTGTCGGCATCGAACTGCATGAACTGGCGGAAGCGTCCGGGGCCCGGTTTTTCGTTGCGGAACACGTAGCCGGCGCGGTAGCTGCGATAGGGTTTTGGCAGCGTGTCGAAATTCTCGGCGACATAGCGGGCGAGCGGCGCGGTCAAGTCGTAGCGGAGGCTGATCCACTGCTCGTCGTCGTCCTGGAACGAGAACACGCCCTCGTTCGGGCGGTCCTGGTCGGGCAGGAATTTGCCGAGCGCGTCGGTGAATTCCATTGCCGGCGTTTCCACCGGCTCGAAGCCATAGAGCTCGTAGACGGCGCGGATCTTCTCGACCATCTCGCGCGTCGCGCGGATCGCGGCGGGATCGCGATCCTCGAGCCCGCGCGGCAGGCGCGCCTTCAATTTCTGGGGTTTTTTGGGTTTCTCGGCCATCCGCGGCGTTTACCAGCCGACGCGGGATGCGGCAACCGCTGCGGCATGTCAGGTGACGACCCCATGGCCAGCCAACTCTCCGTCATTCCGGGGCGATGCGCAGCATCGAACCCGGAATCTCGAGATTCGAGGCCTCAGAACACCTTCCGGATCCAATTGTGCGGATCGTTGGTACGGCCGTACTGGATGTCGACGAGCTGCTTGCGCAGGCCCATGGCGACGGGGCCGGCCGCGCCGCCGCTGATGTCGAAATCGCCGCTGACCGAGCGCACCTTGCCGATCGGCGAGATCACGGCCGCGGTGCCGCAGGCAAAGGCTTCTTTCAACCTGCCGCTTGCGGCATCCTTGCGCCACTGGTCGAGCGAATAGGGCTCCTCGCGCACCGTCTTTCCAGCATCGCGGGCGAGCGTGATGATGGAGTCGCGGGTGATGCCGGGCAGAATGGTGCCGAGCGGCGGCGTCGACAGCGAGCCGTCGTCGAACACGAAGAACACGTTCATGCCGCCGAGCTCCTCGATGTAGCGGCGCTCGACCGCATCGAGGAACACGACCTGATCGCAACCGTGCTGGATCGCCTCGGCCTGGGCGCGCAGGCTCGCGGCATAATTGCCGCCGCACTTCACCGCGCCGGTGCCGCCGACGGCTGCGCGCGTGTAGTTCTCCGAAACCCAGATCGACACCGGCGCGGGTCCGCCCTTGAAATAGGAGCCGACCGGCGAGGCGATGACCGCGAAGATGTATTCGGAGGATGGCTTGACACCGAGGAAGGTCTCGCTCGCGATCATGAAGGGGCGCAAGTAAAGACTGCCCTCGCCGCCCGGCATCCAGGCGCGGTCGATGCGCACGACCTGCTCGACCGCCTCGATGAAGACGTCCTCGGGCAATTGCGCCATCGCCATGCGATCGGCCGAGTCCTTGAAGCGCCGCGCATTGGCATCGGGGCGGAACAGGTTCACGCCGCCGTCGTCGCGCTTGTAGGCCTTCAGGCCCTCGAAAATTTCCTGGGCGTAGTGCAGGACCGCGCCGGCAGGATCGAGCTGGAAGTTGGCGCGCGCCTCGATTCTCGCCTCGTACCAGCCGCCCTTGGCCTGGTTGTAGCGGACGATCGCCATGTGATCGGTGAAGACCCGCCCGAACCCGGGGTCCACCAGCTTGGCGATGCGGTCCTTCTCGGGAGTCGGATTGGATGCGGGCTGGATGTCGAATGTCATACTCATGTCCTTGGCTCCCGCTGCCGCTATCGGCGCTGTTCTGGCACCGGCCTGCCCCTGTTCGGGGCCGGCTGGCTTCATTAGGTGTCTGGCTGGACCACCGCCAGCCTTGTTACGGCCGGTTTCCCGTGGCCAGCATGTCGCCGAGGACATGCTTTTGCGGAAGGCGGAAGTCCAGTATGTTTTGCCGAAATGCCGCTCGACAATCGCACGGTAGATCTGATCGGCCGTCGTCGCCTGTCCGGCTCTTCCGCCGTCCCTGCTTCGACGCTGCCCGTCGCGAAACGATCTAAAAATTCGTGCGGGCCGATCGTTTTGTAACATTGAACCCAAGATACGTCAATATGCCTGACATAAATTTCGTAAATCCCTCTCAAGATGCCGTCGAGCCTCGCCGGCCGCAGGGGATGGAGGCAATTTGCGCTGGGATATCATCGAGCTGCTGTTCTTCGCCTATCGCGATTTCGTCGGCGATCCCGACCAGGAGCTGGAAGCCTTCGGCTTCGGCCGGGCCCATCACCGGGTCATGCACTTCGTCTATCGCTACCCCGGCCTCAAGGTCGCCGATCTCCTCGACGTCCTGCGCATCACAAAACAGTCGCTCGGCCGTGTGCTCAAGCAGCTCCTCGACGAGGGCTACATCGTGCAGAAGACCGGCGACAATGACCGTCGCCAGCGCCTGCTCTACGCGACGCCGAAGGGCGAAGCGCTGGTGCAGAAGCTTGCCGGGCTCCAGACCACGCGGATCACCAAGGCGCTCGCCGAGATGGGCCCGCAGGATGCGGAGACCGTCAAGCGCTTCCTGCGCGCGATGATCGACCGCGATGATCCGGACAAGGTGCTCGAAACGATCTTCGCTTCCGTCAACCACGACGCCAAGGAGTGACCGTGCCGCTCGCTGCCACGCTCGCCCGGCCGCCGGTGCAACCTGCCGACGATGCCCCGCATCTGCTGCTGGTCGATGACGACCGCCGCATCCGCGATCTGCTTTCGCGCTTCCTCGCCAGCGAAGGCTACCGCGTTTCGACCGCCGCCAGCGCCAGCGATGCGCGCGCCAAGCTCATCGGTCTGCATTTCGATCTGTTGATCCTCGACGTCATGATGCCTGGCGAGACCGGCTTCGAGCTCGCCCGTTTCATCCGCACCTCGTCCTCGGTGCCGATCGTGATGCTGACGGCGCGGCACGAGGCGGAAGCGCGCATCGAGGGCCTGCAGATCGGCGCCGACGACTATGTCGCAAAACCGTTCGAGCCGCGCGAGCTCGCGCTGCGCATCAACAACATCCTCAAGCGCGCCGCGCCGCCGCCGCAGGCCGCGACCGTGGAGAAGATCGCTTTCGGGCCCTACGTCTACCATCTCGATCGCGGCGAGCTGCGCCAGGGCGAGGAGGTCATCCACCTCACCGACCGCGAGCGCGAGATGCTGCGCATCCTTTCGGAGACGCCGGGCGAGACCGTGCCGCGCAGCGCGCTCACCGGCAATGGCAGCGTCAACGAGCGCGCCGTCGACGTGCAGATCAACCGCCTCAGGCGCAAGATCGAGACCGATCCCGCCAATCCACTGTTCCTCCAGGCGGTACGCGGCATCGGCTACCGGCTGGTGGCCTCGCCTTAAACCGCAGTGAAGCGCGACCGATGAGCACGATCGATACCGGCCTGACGCTTCTGAAGAGCGCCGCCGGCCGCGTCTCCGCCGCCAATGGCTGGATGGGCAACGCGTTCAAGGGCTGGATGCCGACCGGCCTCTATGCTCGTGCGCTGCTGATCATGATCGTGCCGATGGTGATCCTGCAATCGGTCGTCGCCTTCGTGTTCATGGAGCGGCACTGGAACACGGTAACGCGCCGCCTGTCGGCCGCGGTGGTGCAGGACATCGCCGCACTGATCGACGTCTACAAGGGCTATCCGCAGGACAAGGACCGCGACCAGATCCGCCGCATCGCCCAGCAACGGCTCGGCCTCGTCGTCGATTTCCTGCCCGCCGGGGACATGCCGCCGCCGGGACCGAAGCCGTTCTTCTCGCTGCTCGACCAGACGCTGTCGGTGCAGCTCGGCCGCCAGATCGGGCGTTCGTTCTGGATCGACACCGTCGGCCGCTCCAACCTCGTCGAGATCCGCATCCAGCTCGACGATGCCGTGATGCGCGTGTTCGCGCAGCGCAGCGCCGCCTACGCCTCGAACTCCGAAATCTTCTTGTTCTGGATGGTTGGCACGTCCTCGATCCTCCTGATCGTCGCCGTGCTGTTCCTGCGCAACCAGATCAAGCCGATCCTTCGGCTCGCCGATGCCGCCGAAAGCTTTGGCAAGGGCCGCGAGGCACCAAACTTCAGGCCGCGCGGCGCGCGCGAGGTGCGGCGCGCCTCCGTCGCCTTCCTCGAGATGAAATCGCGCATCGAGCGCACGATGGAGCAGCGCACCGCGATGCTCGCCGGCGTCAGCCATGACCTGCGCACCATCCTGACCCGCTTCAAGCTCGAGCTGGCGCTGATCGGCGACAGTCCCGAGCTTGAGGGCATGCGCAAGGACGTCGACGAGATGTCGATGATGCTGGAGGATTACCTGGCCTTTGCCCGCGGCGATTCCGGCGAGCAATCGCAGCCGACCGACATGGCCCAGGCACTCGAAGAATTGCGCAGCGACGCCGAGCGCCACGGCCACACCGCCACCGTGGCATTCCACGGCCTGCCGGTGGTGACGGTGAAGCCGGCCTCGTTCAAGCGCTGCCTCGCCAACCTCGTCACCAACGCCGCGCGCTACGGCAAGGCCATCGCCATCACCGGCCAGCGCGATCACCGTTATCTCACCGTCACGGTCGACGACGACGGCCCCGGCATTCCCGCGCATTTGCGCGAAGAGGTGTTCAAGCCGTTCCTGCGGCTGGACAACGCCCGCAATCAGGACGAAGGCGGCACCGGCCTTGGCCTTGCGATCGCCCGCGACATCGCCCGCTCCCATGGCGGCGACATCACGCTCGGCGACAGCCCGATGGGCGGATTAAGGGCGAGCGTGAGGATTCCGGTGTAAGCGGCTTCTTCACCTCTCCCCGCTTGCGGGGAGAGGTCGAAGTCGATCGCAGATCGAATTCGGGTGAGGGGGTACAGGTCTCACAAAAATCTCGTTCGCGGAGAGAGGCCCCTCACCCCAACCCTCTCCCCGTAAGAACAAGGCGAGGGAGCGCACCGGTTGCGCGGTGATTGCGTCTACTTCGGCAGCAGCGCCTTCAGCTTATCTACGTCGCGCACGTTCATCTTGAAGCCGCCGGGCATCACGATGTCGCCGGGCTTCTGGTCCGCCTTGCAGGCCCCTAACCATTTGGCTTGCAGCGTCATGGTGCTATCGCGACCGGCCGCGCCGGCGACGCCGCCTTGCGCATGCGAGGAGGTCTTCACCGTGTAGGCCGAATTGAAATCGCCTGTGATCTCGGCATGCGAGGTCGTGCTGACGCCGGCGACGCTGCATTCGGAATCGCTGACATAGCCGGTCGCCGTTTTCTTGATCTCCTGCTTGGCGCAGATCTGCTTTGCCATCGGGGAGACGTTGTTGCTCATCTCCTTGTCGACGGTCTCGTCGGTGCAGTGCTGCATGGTCATCTCGGGCACGGGCGAGCCGGTCGTGACCAGCTTCATTTCCCATAGCCCGGCCTTGCGCATCGGCAGATCGTCGGCGCTGGCTGCGCCTGCCGACAACACGAGACAAGCGGCCGAGCCGAGCAAAGCGAGTTTGCGCGTCATGTGGAAGACTCCCGGCTTGAGAGTTTTGGGCGTTACGACAACGCCTCAGTACAGCGTGCGGATCGGCTGCTCGGCAGCGCCATAGGGCACCCAGCGGCAGGAGAACGAGATGTAGCCGCCCTCATAGGCCTGCACCGCGAGGAATTTGACGACCTTGCCGTAGCGCGCGCAGTGATCGACCGCGACCTGTCGCGCATCGGCCTGGGTCGCCATCGAATAGGCGATGATGCCGCCGGTGTCGTTGCCCTTGAACGGCGGCACTGGAAGGATATCGGCGCGCGCGACTGGCTCGCCATCATACCCAAGGCAAGAAGGCCCGCGGCCGCAATGATTCGCATTCCCGTCACTCCAATTGGCTGGCCCCAGTTTACGGTGCCGGACTGGAAGTGGAAAGAACGGAAGGCCTGCCGGCTGCGACGATATGGTCAACTCCTGGCGAAGTGTTGCCGCGCTGCACTTGACCTCCCCCGCCCTTCGCGGCACCGTCCGACCTTCGCAAGACCAGCTGTCCGGATTGACCATGCGCGCCCCCTCCCTGAAATCGCTCCGCTTTGCCGCCGTGTTCGGCCTCATGTTCGGGGCGCTGTCGCTCGGTGAGGCCAGGGCCGCCAATCCGCTGGAGCTGAATTTCTGGCTGAGCGGGCCGCGCTACGACGGCGCCGTCGCCGATTGCGACAAGGCGCTGCCGACGATCGCCACCCAGTTCTGGGAAAAGGAAAGCTCGTTCTGGAATTCCTCGCTGAAAATCACCGGCTTCTCCGCCGTTCGCGAAATCGCGTTCCGTCCCTGGCAGTCCGACAACATTCCGCGCCGCTATTGCACCGGCGATGCCCTGCTCAATGACGGCAAGGTGCGCAAGGTACATTTCTCGATCATCGAGGATGGCGGCTTCGCCGGCTACGGCAACGGGGTCGAATGGTGCGTCGTCGGCGTCGACCGCAACTGGGCCTATAATCCGGCCTGCCGCGCCGCAAAGCCCTGATTTGGGTCGATCTGGCGGCTGAATGGCGGTCGCCTGAATTTTGTTCTTGAAATGTTCTTGTCGCCTGCTAGGCTTCCTTGCACAGTCTAGTTGAGGGGCGTCGCCATGTTTCATTCCAGATTGCATTCGTTCTCCCGCCTGGTGATCTCGCTGACCCTTTCCCTGGTCCTTGCCGCGGGGCTGGCCTCATTCGCCGGTGGCGCAAAGGCCCAGGACAAGCGGCAGAACGCGCCGGGCGAGTTCGATTTCTATGTGCTGTCGCTGTCATGGTCGCCCTCCTTCTGCGAGGAAGCGGCCGAGCGCGGCGGCCGCTCACAGATGCAGTGCAGCGGACGACCCTACGCCTTCGTGGTGCATGGGCTGTGGCCGCAATACGAGAGCGGCTTCCCCGAATATTGCCAGCGGCCGGCACCGCGGCTGAACCGCAGCATCGTCTCCTCGATGCTCGACCTGATGCCGGCGCCGGGCCTGATCTTCAACGAATGGGACAAGCACGGCACCTGCTCCGGGCTCGAGGGCCGCAGCTATTTCGAGACGATCCGCAAGGCGCGCGCCGCGATCAAGATCCCTGCCGAATATCTCGATCTGTCGCAGGCCAAGACCGTGGCGCCGGCGGAGATCGAGGACGCCTTCATCAAGGCCAATCCCGGCCTCAGCAATGCCGCCGTATCGGTCACCTGCAACCGGACGCGGCTCTCCGAGGTCCGCATCTGCCTCAGCAAGGACCTGCAATTCCGTGCCTGCGACGAGATCGAACGCCGCGCCTGCCGCCGCGACCAGGTGACGATGCCGCCGATCAGGGGTGGGTAGAGCGAACTCTCGTGCCCCGGACGCAGCGCAGCGCTACTTTGGCGGTGCGCTGCAGAGCCGGGGCCCATGCTGCGTGGGAAGCCGTCGCCCCTGGGTCCCGGCTCTGCGCCGCAACGCTTGGGGCGTTGCAACGCGTCCGGGACACGTGCGTGGCTCTTTGCTCCAGTCGTCACGTAGCGTAGTGCTCTTCCCATGAACTACCGCCACGCCTTCCACGCCGGCAACTTCGCCGATGTCATCAAGCACATCGTGCTGGCGCGCATTCTCACTTATTTGCAGGACAAGCCGGCGGCGTTCCGCGTCATCGATACCCATGCCGGCGCCGGCCTCTACGACCTCGACAGCGAGGAGGCGCGCCGCGGCGGCGAGTGGCTGACCGGCATCGCGCGGCTGATGCAGGCGCGCCTGTCGAACGAGACCGCGGCGCTGACCAAACCCTATCTCGACATCGTCCGCGCCTTCAATCCGAAGGGCGAGCTCAAGGCCTATCCGGGCTCGCCGCTGATCGCGCGCGGCCTGCTTAGGCCGCAGGACCGCCTCGTCGCCTGCGAGCTCGAGCCGAAGGCACGCAAGGCGCTGATCGACGTGCTGCGCCGCGACGAACAGGCGCGCGTGGTCGATCTCGACGGCTGGATGGCACTGCCGGCCTTCGTGCCACCGAAGGAGCGGCGCGGCCTCGTGCTGATCGACCCGCCCTTCGAGGCCAAGGACGAGTTCGAGCGGCTTGGCGAGGCCTTCTCGACAGCTTTCGCGAAATGGCCGACCGGTATCTACGTAATCTGGTATCCGGCCAAGAACCGGCGCGCCACCGACACGCTGGCGCAAACGGTGGCGCGGCTCGCAGCCGCAGCAAAGCCGCCCGGAAAATGCCTGCGCCTCGAATTCAGCGTGGCGCCGCAGCTCGATGGCGCGGCCCTCACCTCCGCCGGTCTTCTGATCGTCAATCCGCCCTACACACTGCACGGCGAGCTCAAGACGATCCTGCCAGAACTCGAAATGCCGCTTGGCCAGGGCGGCGCTGCCAGATTCCGATTGGAGGTGCCGAGGCCGTAACACTCCGGCATTCTTGGGAAAAATATGCAGGAGCGGTAGTCAATCTGCGAAGAACCGTATTATGCTGTTGCCGTGACTGGCTTTACGTTCCGCTTCCGCGAATGGTTGCGGCGGAGTGAAGGCCTAAGAAAGATCCGGCCGGGCCGATGAGGTCCGCCCAAGGATGGCCAGCTCCCGGGCTTCGTAGGGTCCGGTCATGTCGTGACGTGAGTCTGCGTCGCGGCGGAGGAGCAATGAGGGGGAGTTTCCCGATGGCCATGACGGGAACGGTCAAGTTCTTCAACGGTGAGCGCGGCTACGGCTTCATTAAGCCCGACGACGGCGGCCGCGACGTCTTCGTTCACATCACCGCCGTGGAGCGGGCGGGACTGAAGGACCTTGCCGAAGGACAGCGTATTACTTTCGAAGTCGAACCGGACAAGAAGGGGAAGGGACCGAAGGCGGTCAATTTGGTCATCCTCTCCTAGCGAGCCTGGCTTAAAAAAATCCCGGCCGCGAGCGGCCGGGAGGTTGGTCCGGTATTTTCTTCTTCAGCTATCAGAAGTGATAGTTCACGCCTGCGCGGACAACGCTGGCGCTATAGCCGTTTGACACGCCCGTAATTGCGAACTGTGTCGTCGACAGATCGATGTAGAGATACTCGAGCTTGGCACTCCAATTCGGCGCAAGGCCGACTTCCGCGCCGGCACCGATGGTCCAGCCGGCGGTGGTGTGCGACTCCGTCCAGCCGAAGGTCTGCGCGCGCAGCTCGCCGAAGGCGAGGCCGGCGGTGCCGTAGAACAGCACGTTGCTGAAGGCATAGCCGGCACGGCCGCGCAGGGTGCCGAACCACGGATTGGAGAACTTCCACGGCGCGAAGGTATCATCGGCACCGGCGGCCTGGATGTCGCCCTCGACGCCGAACACCCAAGGGCCGTTCTGGAAATTATAGCCGGCCTGCACGCCGCCGACGAAGCCGGAGGGCTTTGAGGGATTGTTGTCGACCGAGCCCCATTCGTAGCCGATGTTGCCGCCGAGATAAGGACCGGCCCAGCTATACGCATTGAGCGGCTGATTGACGGTATAGGGCGCACGCTGCCCGTAATTGAGATCGGCGGCCCCTGCCGAAGCTGTCCAGCCGGCTGCAACCAACGCGGCTGCGCCCACAACGAGCCCCTTCATCACACACTCCAACGCAACTGCCGCCCCCAGCGATGCCTGCGCCGCCGCGCGAGGCCAGACCGCATGGTTACGGAACCACCACTTTTTCGCGTAAGATTTATCGAGAGTTCTAAGTTAAAGGGCTGTTAAGCCGGGTTACCGCGCTGTTAACAGGCTTAAGCAAGCGTTACCTGGAACTGCGCCCGCCATCCTGTGCGTGCGCCACGGCCGGAACTTCAAATCGGCAACCCCAGCGCCTAAATTCGCACCATGGTTCACGATTCCCCCGACAACCCGGACGACGCACGCGCGCGCAAACCGGTGCGCGTCACCGCGCCGGACGCCCCGCCCCGGGACACGGAAATGGCGCCACCCGACCTCGATCCGGCGACGGCGAGCGGCGACGACGAGGACGATGCGCGGCTGCCGGATATCCTGGAAGAGAGCGGCGCGGTCGGCGAGGGCCCGCTGGCGACCGGTCATGAGGCGATCGAGCGCGCGGTCCGGCTCGCCCCCACCTCGGCCGGCGTCTATCGCATGCTCAATGCGAACGCCGACGTGCTCTATGTCGGCAAGGCCAAGAACGTCAAAAAGCGCCTGTCCAACTACGCGCGCCAGAGTGCGCCGCAGCCGGCGCGCATCCTGCGCATGATCGCTGCTACCGTGACCGTGGAGATCGTCTCGACCAACACCGAGACGGAAGCACTGCTGCTGGAGGCCAACCTCATCAAGCAGCTGCGGCCGCGCTTCAACGTGCAGCTGCGCGACGACAAGTCGTTTCCCTACATCCTGATCACCGGCGACCATTGGGCGCCCCAGATCCTGAAGCACCGCGGCGCGCAGACGCGGCCCGGCCGCTATTTCGGCCCGTTCGCCTCGGCGGGCGCCGTGAACCGCACCATCACCGCACTGCAGCGCGCGTTCCTGATCCGCTCCTGCACCGATTCGTTCTTCGAGAGCCGTACCCGGCCCTGCCTGCTCTACCAGATCCGCCGCTGTGCCGGGCCCTGCACCCGCGAGATCGACTTTCCCGGCTATACGACGCTGGTGCGCGAGGCGACCGACTTCCTCTCCGGCAAGAGCCATGCGGTGAAGCAGGAGCTCGCCGGCGAGATGGAGAAGGCCTCCGGCGAGCTCGAATTCGAGCGCGCCGCGCTCTACCGCGACCGCCTCGCCGCGCTGTCGGCGATCCAGTCGCAGCAAGGCATCAATCCGCGCACGGTCGAGGAAGCCGACGTGTTCGCCATCCACCAGGAGGGCGGCTTCTCCTGCGTCGAGGTGTTCTTCTTCCGCACCGGACAGAACTGGGGCAACCGCGCCTATTTTCCGCGTGCGGAAAAGACGTTCACGCCGGAGGAAGTGCTCGGCTCCTTCCTTGCCCAGTTCTACGACGACAAGCCGCCGCCGAAGAACATCCTGCTTTCACACGAGATCGAGGAGAGCGAGCTGCTCGCCAACGCGCTGTCGATCAGGGCCGGCCACAAGGTCGAGGTCACCGCGCCCAAGCGCGGCGAGAAGAAGGAGCTCGTCACCCACGCGCTCACCAATGCGCGCGAGGCGCTCGGCCGCAAGCTCGCGGACACTGCGACGCAGAGCCGCCTGCTCGAGGCCATGGCCGCGACGTTGAACCTGCCGCACGTGCCCAAGCGCATCGAGGTCTACGACAACAGCCACATCCAGGGCACCAACGCGGTCGGCGCCATGATCGTCGCCGGCCAGGATGGCTTCGTGAAGAACCAGTACCGCAAGTTCAACATCAAGTCGGAAGGGCTGACGCCCGGCGACGACTACGCCATGATGCGCGAGGTGCTGGAGCGACGCTTCAAGCGCCTGATCAATCCGCCCGAGGAGGGTGTGGTCAAGGCAAAGGACGACGATTTCCCGCAATGGCCCGATCTCGTCATCATCGACGGCGGCCGCGGCCAGCTCAACGCCGTCCGCGAGATCTTTGCAAATCTCGGCCTGAGCCAGGTGTCGCTGATGTCGGTCGCCAAGGGGCCGGACCGGGATGCGGGCCGCGAGACCCTGTTCATGCCGGAGCGCGAGGCGATCAAGCTGGAGCCGCGCGATCCCGTGCTCTATTTCATCCAGCGCCTGCGCGACGAGGCCCACCGCTTCGTCATCGGCTCGCACCGCAAGCTGCGCAAGAAGGACATCCGCGAGGCCGGTTTGCAGGAGATCCCGGGCATCGGCCCGTCACGCAAACGTGCCTTGCTGCATCATTTCGGAACCCTGAAGGAGATCGAACGGGCCTCGATCGCCGATCTCGGCAAGGTTCCGGGGGTAAGCGCCGAGAGCGCCCGCAGGATTTTCGAGTATTTCCATCCCCAGCCGGGATGAACTAAAGGGGGACCGCGGTCATATGATCGTTGCGTCCGCGCCTCATTTGGGGAGCGGAACGGTTGACGTTCAGGCACCAGCGGTATTGGTAGGACGGATGAACATCGCAACGACACGAGGGGCAACCAGGCGCTCGATGTCCCTTCCCAACATCCTGACCTACGGCCGGATCGCCGCGATCCCGGTCGTGGTCGGATGCATTTACGCGCAGTCGATCATGGATGGGCCGCTGTGGCTGCGCTGGGTGTCGGTGGCCATCTTCATCGGCGCCGCCGTGACGGATTACCTCGACGGCTATTATGCGCGAATCTGGAATCAGCAATCGGCGTTCGGCCGGATGCTCGATCCCATCGCCGACAAGCTGCTGGTCGCCTCGTGCCTGCTGATGCTGGCCGCCGACGGCATCATCCATGGCTGGTCGCTGTGGGCTGCCATCGTGATCCTGTGCCGCGAGATCCTGGTCTCGGGCCTGCGCGAGTACCTCGCCGCGCTGCGCGTCAGCGTGCCCGTCACCAAGCTCGCCAAATGGAAGACCACGGTTCAGCTCGTCGCCATAGGCTTCCTGCTCGCCGGCCCGGCCGGCGATGAGGTGGTGCCGGTGGTGTCGATGATCGGACTGGCGCTGCTGTGGGCTTCGGCGATCCTCACCATGTACACCGGTTACGACTATTTCCGTGCCGGCATCCATCACCTCATCAAGGAGGACGAGGGATGAAGGTGAAGTATTTCGCCTGGGTACGCGAGCGCGTCGGCAAGGCCGAGGAGATGATCGAGCCGCCTGCGACGGTGCGCACCGTCGAGGAGCTGATCGCCTGGCTGTCCGGCCGGAGCGAGGCCTACGCCTACGCCTTCGAGAAGCCGAAGGTGATCCGCGCCGCGATCGATCATGCTCATGTCAAGCAGGACACCGCGATCGCGGGCGCCCGCGAGATCGCGTTCTTCCCGCCCATGACCGGCGGCTAGGCCATGACCACCGCTGTCACCACCTGCCCCGTCACCATCCGCATTCAGGAGGATGATTTCGACATTGCGCGCGAGATCGCGATCCTGACCAAGAGCCGTACCGACATCGGCGCGGTCGTGAGCTTCTCCGGCATCTGCCGCGCCGACGAGGACAGCGCGAAGATCGCCGCGCTCACGCTCGAACATTATCCGGGCATGGCGGAAGAAGAGATCAAGCGTCACGTCGACGAGGCGATTTCGCGCTGGCCGCTGAACGGCGTCGCGGTGATTCACCGCGTCGGCCGCTTCATGCCCGGCCAGAACATCGTGCTGGTGCTGACCGCCTCGCAACACCGCCAAGCCGCGTTCCAGGCGGCCGAGTTCCTGATGGATTATCTCAAGACGAGCGCACCGTTCTGGAAGAAGGAAGAGAGCGAAGCCGGCACCGGCTGGGTCGAGGCCCAGGCCCGCGACGACGAAGCTGCCGCACGCTGGACCCGATCCTGATGGCAAGAGCATCCAAAAAGACCGCGCGCGGCCGCGCCGCGCCAAGACTTGCCAAGGTCGGTCCGGGTGAGCTTCTCACGCTGCTCGATTTCGTCCGCTATGCGGTGAGCCGCTTTGTCGAAGCCAAGCTCGCCTTTGCCCACGGTACGACCGATCCGGTTGCCGAGGCAGCGTTCCTGGTCAGCGAGGCGCTGCATCTCAATCCCGAACAGTTCGAGATCTTTGCCAACGCGCGCGTCACGGTCGCCGAGGGCAAGACCATCCTCGATCTCATCCATCAGCGCGTCACCACGCGCAAACCGGCCGCCTATCTCGTCAACAAGATCTACATGCGCGGCCTGCCCTTCTATGTCGACGAGCGTGTCATCGTTCCGCGCTCCTTCATCGGCGAGCTGCTGGATTCGCATTTCGGTAGCGAAGGCGCTGCCGGCTCGCTGATCGACGATCCCACCGCCGTCGAGCGCGTGCTCGATCTCTGCACGGGATCGGGATGCCTCGCCATCCTCGCCGCGCATCATTTTCCGAACGCTGCGGTCGATGCCGTCGACATCTCCAAGGGCGCGATCGAAGTCGCCACGCGGAATGTCGGCGAATACGGGCTCGACGACCGGATCAGCCTGTATCGCGGCGACCTGTTCGCCCCGCTCGGCGATGCACGCTATGACCTGATCATCACCAATCCGCCCTATGTCGATGCCGAAGGCATGGCCGCGCTGCCGCCGGAGTGCCGGGCCGAACCAAAACTCGCCTTTGACGGCGGCCGTGACGGTCTCGACGTGGTGCGCCGCATCCTGCGCGAGGCGCCCGATCACCTGACGCCGGATGGCGGGTTGATCTGCGAGATCGGGCGCGGCCGCGAGTTGGTCGACGAGGCCTTTCCGGAACTGCCGTTGCTCTGGCTGGACACCGAAGACTCCGAGGGCGAGGTGTTCTGGATCGCAGCCGCCGATCTCGGCTGATCCTCTACGGCGGGCCCGCTCCCTCGGAACAAGTCAAATTCCGCCACGTTCATCCCCCGACGAATTTTCGTGGCTCTCGGAGGATGTCGGCATGCTCGCGCCATCGGGCGAATTGCTGCGCGCCGGCGTGGCGCTCAAGCTCAACCATCTCAAGCGAGCCACGCAATCGTACTTGCGCGACCGCACCAGCCAGGCCACCGGACGCGCGACGTCCTACGCGGTTGCAGCCGGCCTGTTTGCGGTGGCCGGGCTGTTCGTCATCGCGGCCTTCTTTGTCGGTCTGATCGCCCTGTATCGCTGGGTTGAGATCACCTACGGGCAATTCTGGGGTTTCGGTGCTGTCGGTGCGGTGCTGCTGGTGCTGGCGGCGGTCTGCGCCGGCATCGCCATGACGATGATGAAGCGGCCGGCCAAGCCGGTTGTGCCGCTTGCGAGCCGGATGCGCGTTGCGATCGCCACTCCGCGGATCCCGCGCGGAACGATCAAGCAGGCAGTGAAGGAGGTCGCAACGACGATCCCCCTCGTGCCGCTTGCGCCCGGTGAACGCGGCCGTGGCAGCAAAGCCTGGCCGAACCGCGCCAACCGTCCCGTGCAACTGGGCCTGATGCTCGCAGCCGTCGGCCTGGTCGGGCTTACGGCCGCACGCCGGCGGCGCCATAGGCACAGTCTGGAGGCGTGAGTGGTGGTACGGCGCTCCGCGCAGATGGACAGCTGGTTGCTGGTGGCGGCCACGGCTGTCTTCGTGCTCACCGCCGAGCGCTACTTGCAGGACTCCGGCCTGGTCCGCTCGGGGCCCCCGCAGGACCACCGCAAAGGAGAGGCGAATTCACCGGAAACCGACCCGGCGCGCGCAGCCGTGCAGCCCGGCCATGGCCGCCGCGCGAAGAGTCCCTTCACGATCCCCTGGGCTGGCTGGAAGGATATCTTCTGGCGCACCTATCAGCGCATCGACGAGGATCGCCTGCTCGCCACAGCGGGCGGCGTCGTGTTCTTCGGGCTGCTCGCGATCTTTCCGGCCGTGACCGCGCTGGTCTCGTCCTACGGGCTGTTCGCCGATCCCTCCACGATCAGCGATAACCTCCAGAAGCTGGCGATGATGCTTCCCGAAGGTACCTTCCAGATCGTCGAGGAGCAGGTCGGGCGTGTGGTGTCGAAGGGCAATACGGCGCTGGGTGCCACCTTCCTGTTCGGCCTTGTGCTTGCGATCTGGAGCGCCAATGCCGGCGTCAAGGCGATCTTCGACGCCCTCAACGTCGCCTATGAGGAGCGCGAGAAGCGCAGCTTCATCCGGCTGAACATGGTGTCGCTGGCGTTCACGGTCGGCGGCATCATGGCGCTGTTGCTGATGGTGGCTGCCGTCGTCGCCCTCCCGCTCGCGCTCAATCACCTCGGCCTGGCGCCCGAAAGCAAATTGATCGTGGCGCTGGCGCGATGGCCGCTGCTGTTCCTGATCCTGCTCGTGGCGCTCGCCATCCTCTACCGCTTCGCGCCCAGTCGCGATGCACCGCGCTGGCAATGGCTGAGCCTCGGCGCGGTGATGGCGGCCATCCTCTGGATTGCCGGCTCGGCACTGCTGTCCTGGTATCTCTCGGAATTCGCCAATTACAACGCGACCTACGGCTCGCTCGGTGCGGCGATCGGCCTGATGATGTGGATGTGGGTGTCTGCGATCGTCATCATGTTCGGAGCCGAGCTGAACTCGGAGATCGAACGGCAGACCCTGCGCGACACGACCACCGGGCGGCCGAAGCCGCTCGGCAGCCGCGAAGCCGTCTCGGCCGATACGGTCGGCGCCGCCGCGCCGGCCTGACGCCATGACGGTCCTGAACGCGCGTGCTGGAGGCTGCTATCCCCTCGAATCAACAATGATGTTAAGGTCATGCTGCTTGGGGGAGCATGAGGCGTGACGGGTCGGACGGCGGCCCGTGTTTTCCCGGGTAAGACAGTCAGCTCTTGAGGCGTAACGCGCGGCATGATTCGCATTTCGACGATCTTCATCGCCATCTGCATGGTTCTGGTCGCGGCCTCGCTCGGGCTGATGCTCTATTCGGTGGCCGGCATCAGCGGAACCGAGTCCGCGATCGTGGCGCTGACCGCGCTGACCTTCCTGATCCTCTACAACGCGGTGTCGATGCGGCTGCGCGACCGCAGCGACGTCGGCGGCCAGATCGCCGACCTCTCGCGCGGCACCGCCGACCTCGCCCGTCAGGTGGCCGAGTTCGGCCGCCGGCTCGCGGCGGTCGAGGGACGCATCGCCTCGTCCAATTCGACCAACTCCGACCGCATCCAGTCGGTGGTCGGCGAGATCAACGAGCTCGGCGGACTGGTCAGGCAGCTCGCGACCACCGTCTCGGCGCATGAGGACCTGCTAGCTGGCGGCGCTCCGGTATCAGCCGCAAGCCCGGTCGAGAAGCAGGAGCCGGTGGCGCCGCTCGACCTGATCGCGACGATCGACGAGCGGCCGGCTGCCCCGTCACCGTTGCCCGTGGCGCCCCCGCCTCCCGCAGCGCAGCCGCGGCCCGCACAGGCGGCGGCCCCAACCCAGGTCGCCAACGGCCGCAACCAGACCCAATTGCTGGCGACGCTGCGCAACGCGATCGACGAGAACCGCATCGACATCTTCCTCCAGCCGATGGTGACGCTGCCGCAGCGCAAGGTGCGGTTCTACGAGGCGGTGACGCGCCTGCGCGATGATCGTGACCAGCTGATCGCCGCCGAGGAGTTCATCAGCATCGCGGAAGCCTCCGGGCTGATCGGGCGCATCGACAACATGGTGATGCTGCGCTGTGTGCAGGTGCTGCGGCGCCTGATGGTGCGCAACAAGGATGTCGGCGTGTTCTGCAATGTCGCGGCCTCCACGCTCGGCAATTCCACCACCTTCGCGCAGTGCCTCGACTTCCTCGAAGCCAACCGGGCGCTGGCGCCCTCGCTGGTGCTAGAGTTCAAGCAGTCGACCTTCCGCAACCTCGGCCCGGCCGAGACCGAGAATCTCGCCGCGCTCGCCCAGCGCGGCTACCGCTTCTCGATCGACCATGTCACGGATTTGCGCATCGAGCCGCGCGAGCTCGCCGACCGCGGCGTGCGCTTCATCAAGGTGCCGGCCACGCTGCTGCTCGATCCGAAGCAGGCCTCGGCCTCGGACATCCACCCGTCCGACCTCTCCGACCTGCTCGGCCGCTTCGGCATCGACCTGATCGCCGAGCGGATCGAGGGCGAGCGCGCGGTGGTCGACCTGCTCGATTATGACGTGCGGTTCGGCCAGGGCTTTCTGTTCGCGCCGCCCCGGCCATTGCGACCGGAAGGGGCATCTGCTACCGGCGGGGCCTCGCCGAACCAGGCGCAGGACATCCAGGGATCCAATGGCTCCGGCACATCCAGCTCAGGCGCGACGTCTTCAGCGCCTCCGCCCCAGCGTATCACCGGCAACGCGGCGCTCGCGCGCCGCATCTGATCGGCCGCGCGCATCATGACCACGCTGCATTTTGCCGAAAGCCTGCGCGAGCTCGTAGGTGGTGTTGACGTCGTGCTCAGTGATATCTGGGGCGTGGTCCATAACGGTCTCGAATCCTTCCCCGAGGCCTGCGAGGCGCTGCATACCTATCGCAGCCGCGGCGGCACGGTGATCCTGATCACCAACGCACCGCGCCCGGCCGACTCCGTGCAGCGGCAATTGCGCAAGCTCGGTGTCGCGGACGAGACCTATGACGCGATCGTCTCGTCGGGCGACCTGACGCGGCTCTATGTCGCCGAGCATCCCGGCCGCAAGATGTTCTGGCTCGGCCCCGAGCGCGACAACTCGATCTACCGTGGCCTCGATGCGAGAACCGCGCCGCTGGAGGAAGCCGATTACATCGTCTGCACCGGCCTCTATGACGACGAGACCGAGACGGCGGAAGACTATCGCGGCATGATGCTGAAGGCGCGCGAGCGCAAGCTGACGCTGGTCTGCGCCAACCCCGACATCGTGGTCGAACGCGGCGACCGGCTGATCTATTGCGCCGGCGCCATCGCCGAGCTCTATCGTGAGCTCGGGGGCGAGGTGATCTTCTACGGCAAGCCGCACCGGCCGATCTATGAGCGCGCGATGGCGCTCGCCGGCGAACGCCAGGGCCACCAAATTGATCGCAAAAAGGTCTTGGCGATCGGCGATTCCGTCCGCACCGATCTCACCGGCGCGCGCGAGTTCGGCATCGACTGCCTGTTCGTCACCCGCGGCATTCATGCCGAGGAGTTCGAGGGCCTCGACCAGCTCGACCCGGCATCCGTCATGGAATTGTTCGGCCATCCGCCGAAGGCGCTGATGCGCGAATTGAAGTGGTGACGGCGTACTACGACACGACGCGAACTTGGACGAATTGCAGGGCTCCAGACCTCGTCATGGCCGGGCTTGACCTGGCCATCCACGCCGTCCTTCGCATGTCCAAGAACGTGGATGCCCGGGACAAGCCCGGGCATGACGATCTCAATGGATGACTGTTTTCAGGCCAAGCGCCCTTACGCGCTCGCCATGTCCGGGAAGACCGCCTCGATCTTGGTCTTCAGCGTCGCCGCGTTGAACGGCTTGACGATGTAATTGTTCACGCCGGCCTTCTTGGCCGCGATCACGTTCTCGGTCTTGGATTCGGCGGTGATCATGATGAAAGGCGTGGTGGCGAGGTTCGGATCCGCGCGCACTTCGCGCAGGAGGTCGTAACCCGTCATCGGCTCCATGTTCCAGTCGGAGATCACGAGCCCGTACTTCTTGCCGCGCATCTTGTTCAGCGCTGCCGAACCGTCGCTGGCATCATCGATGTTCTCGAAGCCAAGCTGCTTCAGCAGATTCCTGATGATACGGATCATGGTGCTGTAGTCGTCCACCACCAGAACCGGCATCGACAAATCAACCGCCATCTCGACTCCCCCAACGCAAACCCAGGAATATTACGATCGGACCTGCCAGGCCCGGAGCCCGGCAGTTCCACGCTCAAGGACTAGCATCAAGGCGTTAAACAGCGCGTTAACTGCGGACGCCTCCAAAGGACTGAAATCGTGTTCAATGTCCCGGCTCCCCCCGCTTGACTTCGTCAGGCCGGTCGAGCCACGGTCCCGACCGGTCCTGCCGCTTCGAGAATTCCCCTGATGGCTCCGCATTTTACCGTCATCCGCGACACCACGCCGGACTCCGCGATTCCGAGGGGCGCCGTGGTTGCCATGGGCAATTTCGACGGCGTCCATCTCGGCCACCGCGCCGTGATCGCGGCAGCCCTGGAAATGGGCCGGGCGCATGGCCGCCCTGCGCTGGCATTGACCTTCGAACCGCATCCGCGGCGGTTTTTCAGCCCCAACACCCCGCAATTCCGTCTGACGGACGAGCCGGCCAAGCTACGGCTTTTGGCCGGCACCGGCCTTGCCGGCGCCGTGGTCATGACTTTCGACAAGGCGCGCGCCGGAACCAGCGCGCAAGACTTCATTCACCATGACCTGATCGCACGCCTCGGCGTCAGCGGCATCGCCGTCGGCTACGACTTCCATTTCGGCAAAGGTCGCGTCGGCTCGCCGGGCCTGCTGGTCAACGAGGCGCCCCGGCTCGGCATCGAGGTCGACGTGCAGCCCCATGTCGATATCGACGAGCGGCCGGTCTCCTCCAGCGCGATCCGGATCGCCCTCGCCGAGGGCCAGCTGGACGAAGCCACCAGCATGCTGGGCGCCCCCTGGTTCATCACCGGCGAGGTGATCCACGGTGAGAAGCGCGGCCGCGACCTCGGCTATCCCACCGCCAACATCCGTCTGGACGCCAATTGCGGCCTGAAGCACGGCATCTACGCCGTGCGGGTCGGCCGCGGCGGCGAGCGCCTCGACGGGGTGGCAAGCTTCGGCCGCCGCCCGACTTTCGACAATGGCGCGCCGCTCCTCGAAATCTTCCTGTTCGACTTCAAGGGCGATCTTTACGGGCAGGCGCTCGACTGCGCCTTCGTCGGCTTCATCCGCGAAGAGCTGAAATTCGACAGCCTGGAGGCCCTGATCCGCCAGATGGACGACGATTCCACCCGCGCCCGCGCCATGCTGGCCGCCGCCCCGGACGCGTTTCCGAGGCTGGGCAGGATCGATTGAGCCGGAAACCGGGCCACCCGAACCTTTGCGCTTCCCCCGCCCGGCTGCTATGGAGAGCCCATGTTTGCGCGGCGCATCATAGCGATTAGCGGCCCGGCTTTCGCCTGAGCCTTCGGCTCGGCGCAAGACCGGGATGTTGTCGTTTCACCCCCGCGATTCCTTATCGCCATCCGTTTTCCCGCGCCCTTCCGAGCCAGTCAGCCTCATGTCCGAAAAGTCCCAAAAGTCTGAAGTCAAAGACTATTCGAAAACCCTGTTCCTGCCGCAGACCGAATTCCCGATGCGCGCCGGCCTGCCGCAGCGCGAGCCGGAGATCCTCAAGCGCTGGTACGAGATCGGCCTCTACGAGAAGCTGCGCGAGAGTGCCAAGGGCCGCGCCAAATTCGTGCTGCATGACGGCCCGCCCTACGCCAACGGCAACATCCATATCGGCACGGCGCTGAACAAGATCCTGAAGGATCTCGTCACCAAGAGCCAGCAGATGCTCGGCTTCGATTCCAACTACGTGCCGGGCT